>JAGPIS010000016.1 GCA_018054835.1 Breznakibacter sp.
AATACCTTATCGGGGCCATAAATTGCCTCTCCAAATTTACGGGCAACTTTAGTCTTAGGACCAATAAATCTAGCCATTCTTCTAAATTTTTGATTTTAAATTTTTGATTTTAAATGATGAATATGGCAGCCGCTAGATTATAAGAGAAATTAAAATCATATAACCAATCATTATTCAAAATTCAAAATAAAAACTTATGGTTAATAACTAGTAATTAAACTCTTCTTCTCTTGGGAGGACGACATCCGTTGTGAGGAAGTGGCGTTACATCCACAATCTCAGTCACCTCAATACCGGCGGCATGAATAGAGCGGATAGCCGATTCACGTCCGTTACCTGGTCCTTTAACGTATGCTTTCACTTTGCGCAATCCCAAATCAAATGCCACTTTGGCACAGTCGGATGCTGCAGTCTGTGCGGCATAGGGGGTGTTCTTTTTTGAACCCTTGAAACCCATTTTACCTGCACTTGACCAGGAAATAACCTGTCCTGAAGCATTGGTCAATGAAATAATGATATTATTGAAAGAAGAATGAACGTGAGCCTGACCTTGAGCTTCCACTTTTACAATTCTTTTCTTCTGTGTTCCTGCTTTCTTTGCCATTTTCAACTATTATTTAGTAGCCTTCTTCTTGTTAGCAACAGTTTTCTTCTTACCTTTCCTTGTACGGGCATTGTTCTTGGTCGATTGACCACGAACAGGTAAGCCATTACGGTGACGGATACCACGGTAGCAACCGATGTCCATCAGACGTTTAATGTTTAACTGGATTTCAGAACGCAGTTCACCTTCAATTTTATATGAAGAACCAATAATTTCACGAACAGCCTGGATTTGATCATCCGACCACTCTTTTACTTTTACATCACGGTCGATCCCGGCCTTCTCGAGAATTGTATTAGCTGTGCTCCGGCCAATACCGTAGATGTAAGTTAATGCGATTTCGCCCCGTTTGTTAACAGGCACATCGACACCAGCAATTCTTGCCATAGTTTCTTAGTTTTACCCTTGACGTTGTTTAAACTTCGGATTCTTTTTGTTGATCACATATAAGCGGCCTTTGCGTTTTACGATTTTGCAATCGGCGCTTCTCTTCTTAATAGATGCTCTTACCTTCATGACGAAAATAATTTATTTGTATCTGTACGATATACGTCCTTTAGTCAAATCATAGGGCGATATTTCTACCTTTACACGGTCGCCTGGTAAAATCTTAATGTAATTCATTCGCATTTTACCAGAGATGTGCGCCGTAATCACATGCCCATTTTCAAGTTCCACGCGAAACATTGCGTTGGAAAGCGCTTCAATTATAGTACCGTCTTGTTCTATAGAGGACTGTTTTGGCATAAATTCTTATTTAATTTTTTCAGACTGCAAATGTAGCATTTCTTCTACAAATAAAAAACTGGATAATATGTCGGCTTTGTCCTTGCCGATGGCCACCGTGTGTTCAAAATGTGCCGAGGGCATCCGATCCGAGGTACGAATGGTCCAACCATCTCCCTCTTGGATAATGTGCCTCTTCCCCATATTGATCATTGGCTCGATGGCAATCACCATGCCGCTTTTCAGCTTCGGCCCGTATCCTCTTTTCCCATAATTGGGAACTTCGGGAGCTTCGTGCAAATTACGGCCAACACCATGCCCAACCATCTCTCTGACAACCGAATAACCATGTTCCTCACAATACGTTTGGATGGCATACCCGATATCACCGATCCTGTTTCCATCCACTGCCATTTCAATCCCTTTTAATAAGGATTCTTTAGTGATTTTTAACAACTTTTCCACCTCCTCGCTCACTTTGCCTACGGCAAATGTATAAGCAGAATCGCCAAAATAGCCATTGAGAAGCACCCCACAGTCAACAGAAACAATATCACCCTCCTTCAGTTCGTTTTTATTGGGAATACCATGAACCACCTGATCATTGACCGAGGTGCACAAGCTATTGGGAAAACCATTGTAGTTCAAAAAACCCGGTATGGCACCGTGATCCCGAATAAAACTCTCTGCAATCTTGTCCAACTCCAACGTTGAAACACCAACCCTAATATGTTTGGCTACTTCCCCAAGGGTTCTAGCAACCAAAAGGTTGCTAGCCCTGAGAAGTTCAATCTCTTCGTCGGTTTTCAAATATATCATCCTACCAAAAAATCAAAACATTAGTACACAGCAGGACCTGCTGCTGTACGGCCCATAATTCTTCCCGATTTCAACAAACCATCATAATGGCGCATCAACAGATGACTCTCGATTTGCTGCAAGGTATCTAATACCACGCCTACAAGAATCAACAAGGATGTACCTCCAAAGAAATGGGCAAAAGATGGTTCGATTCCGGCCAACATAGCAAAGGCAGGCATAATAGCCACCAGAGCCAAAAAGACGGAACCGGGCAAAGTAATCTTCGACATCACCGAGTCGAGGTATTCAGCTGTTTTCTTTCCAGGTTTAACACCAGGGATAAAACCACCGTTACGTTTCATATCCTCAGCCATTTGGTTGGGATTGATAGTAATGGCAGTGTAGAAATAAGTGAACACCACAATCAAGAATGCAAAGATAAGATTGTACCAGAAACCAGTGAAGTTAGCAAAAATGGCCGACAAACCGGTAGCCGATTCGCTATCAACAAAACCGGCAAAAGTAACGGGCAAAAACATAATTGCTTGCGCAAAGATGATCGGCATAACGCCGGCTGCATTTACTTTCAACGGAATATACTGACGCACACCGCCATACTGTTTGTTTCCAACAATCCTTTTGGCGTACTGAACAGGCACTTTGCGAGTTCCTTGCACCAAAAGAATAGCACCAACAAAAACCAAGAACAGGATAACAATCTCCAGGAGCAACATAACTAATCCACCACTACCACCAGACGCACTTAGTTTGGTTGCAAGCTCTGCCACAATGGATTGAGGCAGACGTGCAATAATACCAACCATGATAATCAGTGAAATACCGTTACCTATACCCTTGTCGGTAATTCTTTCGCCCAACCACATCACAAACATGGTTCCTGCCGTCAGGATGATGGTACTGGTTACAGTAAACATCACACCCCGAATCGCAAATGCGCTTTCGGGCAACTGCATGAACAAGTTTGCCAAATAACTGGGAGCCTGGACAACCAGGATAATTACAGTCAAATAACGGGTAATTTGGTTGATCTTCCGGCGACCACTTTCCCCTTCCTTTTGAAGTCGCTGAAAATAAGGAATGGCGATACCCAACAACTGCACGACAATTGAAGCCGAGATGTAGGGCATGATTCCCAATCCCAAAATTGAGGCATTGGAAAATGCACCTCCCGAAAACATGTCTAGCAGTCCTAGGACGCCTTCACTCGTTTGGCTTTTTAATGCACTTAACTGTGCAGGGTCAATACCTGGCAACACGACATAAGAACCCAAACGATAAATCAACAGGAGTCCTAAGGTTGTTAGGATCCTGTTTTTTAATTCTTCAATTCTCCAGATGTTGCGAATGGTGTCAATTAGTCTCATTCGATTACAGTTTTTCTACGGTTCCTTGAGCCGCTTCGATGGCAGCTACCGCTGATTTAGAGAAAGCATGAGCTTTTACATCAATTTTGGTAGTTAAAGCGCCATTGCCAAGAATTTTGACTAAGTCGTTTTTAGCTACTAAACCGGCCGCAAACAAAACTTCGGGATTGATTTCCGAAAGATTTCCCTTTTCAGCAAGCGCCTGAAGCACCTCAATATTAATTGCTTTATACTCTGTGCGGTTAATGTTATTGAATCCGAATTTAGGAACGCGACGCTGCAAAGGCATCTGACCCCCTTCGAATCCAAATTTCCTAGAATAACCTGATCTGGACTTAGCTCCTTTGTGACCACGCGTGGAAGTACCACCGTGACCGGAACCCTGTCCGCGACCGATTCTCTTCTGGGAATGAGTCGATCCTTTTGCAGGTGTTAAATTACTTAAGTTCATATTTTTCCTTACTAATTCGTTATACACAAATTATTTTACCACTGATACAAGATGTTTAACCTTCTCAACCATTCCCATGATTGTTGGAACATCTTCATGCTCCACGGTCATATGCATCCTACGCAGACCCAATGCCTCAAGAACTCTTTTTTGTCTTGTAGTAGAGCCAATTTTACTTTTAACCTGAGTTACTTTTATCTTAGCCATTGCTATTTTACCTTAACCGTTAAACACTTTATCCATAGTAACACCACGATGTTGTGCTACAGTACGGGCATCACGCAATTCCATCAAAGCCTCGATGGTGGCTTTCACCAAGTTGTGAGGGTTCGATGAACCCTTGGACTTAGCCAAGACATCAGTTACGCCAACGCTCTCCAACACCGCACGCATCGCACCACCGGCTGTTAAACCAGTACCATGGGAAGCGGGTTTGATAAACACACGGGCACCGCCAAAGCTGGCCAATTGCTCATGAGGAATGGTTCCTTTCAAGATTGGAACTTTCACCAAGTTTTTCTTAGCTGCTTCAACCCCTTTAGCAATAGCTGCGGTGACTTCACCTGCTTTACCAAGACCCCAGCCTACAATGCCATTTTCGTTACCAACAACTACAATTGCAGAGAAACTGAATGTCCGTCCACCTTTTGTAACTTTCGTCACACGGTTGATAGCCACTAAACGGTCTTTCAATTCAAGATCGTTGGTACTTCTTACTCTTTTGTTCATTTCTGCCATAGTTGTTAGAATTTAAGGCCGGCCTCACGGGCAGCATCAGCTAATTGTTTAACTCTACCATGATAAAGATAACCGTTCCGGTCAAAAACAACGGCTTGAACACCGGCTGCCAAAGCTTTGGCGGCAATTTGTTTCCCTACGGCAGCAGCCGTCTCAGTCTTTGTGCCTGGAGCAGCTGCAACATCTTTCGACAACGAAGTGGCAGACACAATGGTACGACCAGCTACATCATCAATTAACTGAACAGAAATCTGTTTGTTGCTTCTGAAAACAGTCATTCTGGGTCTTTCAGCGGTACCGGAAATATCTTTCCTTACCCGCAATTTTATTTTCTTTCTTCTTTCTAATTTCGAAAAAGCCATAACTCTAAAAATTAATCTGATTAAACTTTAGCAGATTTACCAGCCTTACGACGAATAACCTCACCAACAAAGCGTACGCCTTTACCTTTGTAAGGCTCAGGTTTACGTAATGAACGGATTTTAGCGCATACTTGTCCTAAAAGCTGTTTATCAGCTGTTTCCAAAGTAATAACTGGATTACTTTTACGATCAGTTACAGCTTCTACTTTTATCTCAGAAGGTAATTCAAAATGAATGGGGTGGGAATAACCCAAAGCCAGTTCCAAAACTTGGCCTGTGGAGGTGGCACGATAACCAACACCAACAAGTTCCATTTTAGCCACAAAGCCTTCGGAAACGCCTTTCACCATGTTATTGATCAAAGAGCGGTACAAACCGTGCATGGCGCGAAATTGCTTCTCATCAGAAGGGCGCTCCACGTTGATTTGACCATCAGCAACATTAACCTGAATTTCAGGATGGATGTTTTGTTTTAATTCTCCCTTGGGACCTTTTACGGTAACAATGTTATCGGATACGGTTACATTTACTCCAGAGGGAACTGCAATAGGTGCTTTACCAATTCTTGACATAATTCAATCTCCTTTTTTAGTAAATGAAACATAAAACTTCACCGCCTACTTTGGCAACCCGGGCTTCCTTATCTGTCATCACACCCTTGGAGGTTGACATGATAGCGATACCCAAGCCATTCAAAACGCGCGGGATTTCACGATAACCTGTATAAGAACGCAAACCGGGTGTACTGACACTCTTCAACGCTTTAATTGCAGGTGACTTTGAAATGGGGTCATACTTAAGCGCGATTTTGATCACACCTTGTTTGTTATCCTCAATAAATTTGTAATTGAGAATATACCCTTTTTCGAAAAGGATCTTTGTAATGTCCTTTTTCAGGTTGGAAGCCGGAACTTCAACAACCCTGTGATTTGCCATGATGGCATTCCTGATACGGGTCAGGAAATCTGATACTGGATCTGTAGTCATAAATGCATGTTTAAATTGATCACGAAAACGTGACAATATTTAACACTAAATTTTCTTACCAACTTGCTTTTTTAACTCCGGGGATCAATCCGGCCGAAGCCATTTCCCTAAAGCTAATACGAGAAACGCCAAACTGACGCATATATCCTTTCGGACGACCGGTAAGTTTGCAACGGTTGTGCATACGAACAGGAGACGCGTTTTTAGGTAAAAGCTGAAGAGCAACATAGTCGCCCTCCGCTTTTAGTTTGGCTCTCTTCTCAGCATATTTGGCAACAAGTTTGGCCCTTTTTACCTCACGGGCCTTCATTGATTCCTTAGCCATGAATTAGTTCTTTTTTGTGTTTTTAAATGGTAAACCAAATTCTTTCAAAAGAGCATAAGCTTCTTCATCGGTTTTTCCTGAAGTGACAAAGGTAATATTCATACCCATTATCTTGTTAATATTCTCCATATTTATTTCAGGAAAAATGATTTGCTCGGTAATACCCAAGGTGTAGTTACCACGTCCGTCCAATTTACCGGCGATGCCGTTAAAGTCGCGGATACGGGGCAAAGCCACACGGATCAAGCGCTCCAGGAACTCATACATCTTCTCGCGACGCAGGGTTACTTTCACACCGATAGGCATTTTCTTACGCAGCTTAAAGTTCGAGATATCCTTTTTTGAATAGGTTGCGAACGCTTTCTGACCGGTAATCATGGTCATCTCTTTCACCGCGATTTCAATCAGTTTCTTGTCGGCAACTGCGTCGCCAAGTCCCTGGTTGATCACAATCTTCTCAAGTTTTGGAACCTGCATGTTACTGCTATAACCAAACTCTTTCATCAGAGCAGGAATGACCTGCTCTTTGTATTGACTTTTTAAAGTAGGTACGTGGCTCATTTGATCTCCTCCCCTGACTTTTTAGAATACCTAACCAATTTACCTTTTTCATCGAGGCGGCGTCCCACACGGGTGGCCGTTCCGGTAGAAGGATCTTTCACATTCAAATTTGAAATGTGGATAGGAGCTTCCTGCTTAACGATGCCCCCGTTAGGGTTGGCAGCGTTAGGCTTGGTGTGTTTGCTCACTAAATTGACTCCTTCTACAATGGCCCTTTGTGTTGAAGGGAAAACCTGAAGGACTTTACCTTCCTGGCCTCTGTTTTCGCCGGCGTTAACGATTACGATATCGCCTTTTTTAATATGAAATTTTGCCATTGTTGAAAACCATTAAAATTAAATTACTTCAGGCGCTAATGAAACGATCTTCATAAAGCCTTCGCGCAGTTCTCGTGCTACAGGGCCGAAGATACGCGTCCCTCTCATCTCTCCGGCATTGTTCAACAACACACAGGCGTTGTCGTCAAAACGGATATATGAGCCATCAGCACGTCTGACTTCTTTTTTGGTACGAACAACAACTGCCTTTGAAACTGTACCCTTTTTCATATCGCTTGATGGCAGTGCGCTTTTTACTGTAACCACAATGCGGTCACCAATGGCGGCATATCGTTTGCGGGTTCCACCCAACACACGGATACACAACACCTCTTTGGCTCCACTATTATCAGCTACTAAAAGTCTTGATTCTTGCTGTATCATGATTACTTCGCTCTTTCAATGATTTCAACTAATCTCCAACGTTTTGTCTTACTCAGGGGGCGTGTCTCCATAATTTTCACGGTGTCCCCGGTGTGAGAGGCATTGTTTTCATCGTGTGCATGAAACTTCTTGGTTTTCTTCACGAATTTACCATAAATGGGGTGTTTTTCGCGAATTTCAACTGCAACAACAATGGATTTCTCCATTTTATCACTTACCACAATACCTACACGTTCTTTTCTAAGATTTCTTTCTTCCATCTTAATAATTATTTTTCAGTTTATTGCTTTTGACGCAAGATGGTCAATAAACGCGCAATGTTTTTACGTGTATGTCTAATCTTCATCGGATTTTCAAGGGGCGATACCACATGGTTCAGTTCCAACTGGTGAAGCTGTGCGCTTTCCAGCTCGATTTTTTCCTTGATTTCGGCAATAGACATTTCTTTAATCTCTGCTGTTTTCATCCTTATGCATTTGAAGATTCGACATAATCCCTACGTACAATAAACTTTGTAGTTACGGGTAGCTTTTGTGCAGCCAAACGCAATGCTTCTTTTGCGATATCGTAAGGTACACCGTCGCACTCAATGATGATACGCCCTGGTGTAACCGGTGCAACATATCCTTCTGGATTACCTTTACCTTTACCCATACGTACTTCGGCTGGTTTCTTGGTAATAGGTTTATCAGGGAATATTCTGATCCATATCTGACCTTGACGCTGCATGTAGCGGGTCACAGCAACCCGGGCAGCCTCAATTTGGCGGCCTGTGATCCATTTACTCTGTAAGGCTTTAATTCCAAAGGAGCCAAAGGCCAGCTCATGCCCACGGTGGGCAATACCTTTCATCTTCCCTTTTTGTTGCCTTCTAAACTTAACTTTTTTAGGTTGTAACATCGTTCCTAAAGGATTTATAGATGATTACTTTTTCTTTCTCTTAGCACCCTTGTGATCGCGGGGACCTGAACCAGCGTTGCTGTTACCAGCACCATGGCTCATTTCCTTTGCACCTAGGTTAATTGACAAATCGCGTTTGCCGTAAACTTCACCTTTACAGATCCAAACCTTGATTCCGATCAGACCCATTTTGGTGAGCGCTTCTACCTGAGCATAGTCAATATCTGCGCGGAAGGTATGAAGTGGAGTACGCCCCTCTTTATACATCTCGCTACGAGCCATTTCTGCTCCGTTCAAACGACCGCTGATCATTACTTTGATCCCTTCGGCACCCATTCGCATGGTGGAACCGATGGCCATTTTGATGGCACGGCGGTAAGCAACACGTCCTTCCAACTGGCGGGCGATGTTGTTACCAACGATAACAGCATCCATTTCTGGACGTTTGATTTCGAAGATATTGATTTGTACTTCTTTATCGGTAATTTTCTTCAGCTCTTCTTTCAGTTTGTCAACTTCCTGTCCTCCCTTTCCGATGATAATTCCCGGACGAGCGGTGAAAACCGTGATGGTGATCAGCTTGAGGGTACGTTCGATGATGATACGGGAGATGCTGGCCTTTGCCAAACGAGCATTCAGGTATTTACGGATTTTGAAATCCTCTAACAATTTGTCGCCATAGTTGTTGCCGCCAAACCAGTTAGAATCCCATCCTCTGGTGATACCAAGCCTATTACTTATTGGATTTACTTTTTGTCCCATTTAGCTCGCAATTAATTTTCCTGATTTTCAGATATTTTACTATCAACATACAAGGTCACGTGGTTACTACGTTTTTTGATACGGTGAGCGCGTCCTTGTGGAGCGGGTCTCAAACGTTTCAAAATACGACCTGAATCTACGTGAATTGTTTTCACATAAAGATTGGCGTCCTCGATCCGTACACCGTCGTTCTTCTGTTTCCAATTGGCAATTGCCGAAAGCAGTAGTTTTTCTACTCTTTGGCTGGCCTCTTTGGTTGAGAACTTCAGTAGATCGAGCGCATGATTCACCTCTTTACCTCTGACCATGTCTGCTACCAGGCGCATTTTACGAGGTGAAGTCGGTACATTCCGAAGCACTGCGAAGTATTGTGTCTTCTTGGCTTCCTTTCTATTATCAGCACTAAGTCTTTTTCTTGCACCCATTTTTAACTGTTTAAAGAATTAATTAATAAGGGCTTACTTTTTCTTGTTACCTCCGTGTCCACGGAAAGTACGAGTGGGAGCAAACTCCCCAAGTTTATGCCCTACCATGTTTTCGGTGATGTAAACAGGGATAAATTTATTGCCATTATGACAGGCAACGGTGTGTCCCACGAATTCTGGTGAAATCATGGAAGCTCTAGCCCAGGTTTTAACCACCGTCTTCTTGCCGCTTTCATTCAGCGCAAGAATCTTCTTTTCCAGCTTGAAGTTGATATATGGGCCTTTTTTTAATGATCTGCTCATAAACGTGTTAATTTACCCGGTTATTTTTTACGTTTTTCAAGAATAAATTTAGACGAACCTTTTTTAGGCTGTCTAGTTTTATAACCCTTAGCCAGTAAGCCTTTACGTGATCTTGGATGACCACCGGACGAACGACCTTCACCACCACCCATGGGGTGATCGACAGGGTTCATTACAACACCTCGTACGCGAGGACGACGACCCAACCACCTAGAACGACCGGCTTTACCGCTTCTTTCCAAGGCATGGTCAGAGTTGCCAACGGCTCCTACTGTAGCACGACATGTTGTGAGAATCATTCTTGTTTCACCTGAAGGTAATTTTACAACAGCGTAATTACCGTCACGAGCAGCCAATTGTGCAAAAGAACCAGCACTGCGTGCCATAATACCGCCTTGTCCTGGACGAAGCTCAATATTATGGATTACTGTACCAAGTGGAATCTCAGCCAGGGTCAGTGTATTCCCGATCTCAGGCGCGATGCCTGTGCCGGAAGCCACACTTTGACCGACCTTAAGTCCGTTTGGTGCCAAAATGTACCGTTTTTCACCATCTGCATAAACCAGCAAAGCGATGCGAGCACTACGATTTGGATCGTACTGAATGGATTCCACATTTGCTGGAACACCGTCTTTGTTACGTTTAAAGTCGATTACCCGATATTTCCTTTTATGTCCACCACCAATATAACGCATGGTCATTTTTCCGGTGTTGTTACGACCTCCGGATTTCTTGATGGGCTCCAGCAAGGATTTCTCTGGTACACTTGAGGTAATCGTCTCAAATGTGCCAATAATTTTGTGTCTCTGCCCCGGTGTTGTGGGCCTTAGTTTTCTTACTGCCATTTTTATCAGATATTGCTATAAAAATCAATCTTGTCCCCTTGAGCTAAAGTAACGATCGCCTTTTTGTAAGTACTAGTGCGGCCGTTAATAATCCCTGCTTTGGTATAGCGAGACTTGTTTTTACCACCAACGATTAAGGTGTTAACCTCCTCGACAGACACATTGTAAAGCTCTTCAATTGCTTTCTTGATCTCAATCTTGTTGGCACCACGTGCCACTTTGAAAGCATATCGGTTTAGCTTTTCGCTAAGAGCTGTCATTTTCTCGGTGATGATCGGTTTAATAATCACGTTCATAATGTCCTCCTTATGCGTTTAAAAGATTACCGAATTCTTGTACTGAGCTTTCGAACAACACCAGACTCTTAGCTTTAAGAATGCTGTAGGTGTTCAAATCTGCCACTGTAGTCACCTCACTTTGAGGAATATTCCTGGATGATAGGTAGATATTGGCGTTGTCCTGAGCCATAACCAACAAGCTACGTTTTCCGTCCAAGTTCAGATTTTTGCGGATGCTCAAAAACTCTTTAGTTTTTGGCGCTTCAAAAGAAAAGTCTTCCACAACCACGATCGAGTTCTCGATAGCTTTGTATGCCAAAGCTGATTTGCGAGCCAGTTGTTTCAGTTTCTTATTCAACTTGAAAGTGTAGTTTCTTGGACGGGGTCCAAAAATACGACCACCACCAACAAAAACAGGTGATTTCAAGCTGCCTGCACGGGCACCGCCGGTACCTTTTTGTTTCTTGATCTTACGGGTACTTCCAGCAACTTCGTTACGCTCTTTCGATTTATGAGTTCCCTGGCGGTTATTAGCCAAAAACTGCTTAACATCCAGATAGATAGCATGATCGCTAGGCTCGATACCGAATATGGCTTCCGGCAAAATAACTTTTCTACCGGTTTCCTTTCCTTGTATGTTTACTACGTTCAGTTCCATTATTTCTCGATAATTAGATATGAACCTTTAGCTCCCGGTACTGAACCTTTAACAATCAGCAGGTTGCTTTCGGGAATTACTTTAATCACTCTCAGGTTTTCAACCTTCACTCTGTCACCACCGGTACGGCCTGCCATCCTCATGCCCTTGAATACTCTCGAGGGGAAAGATGATGCACCAACAGATCCAGGAGCCCTTCCGCGGTTGTGCTGTCCGTGGGTTTGTCCGCCCACACCGCTAAAGCCGTGACGGGTTACGACGCCTTGGAAACCTTTTCCTTTGGAGATACCCACAATATCCACGAATCCGTCTTCTTCGAACAGATCCACAGTTACTGTGTCACCAAGGTTGAATTCACTTTCAAACTCTTTGAATTCAACAAGTTTCCTTTTAGGAGATACACCTGCCTTTGTGAAGTGACCCTTCATGGGGCTGGGAGTGCTTTTCTCCTTTTTGTCGTCGAACGCCAACTGTACAGCTTCGTAGCCATCGTTCTCCATGGTTTTAACCTGGGTAACGACGCAAGGGCCAGCTTCGATAACAGTGCATGGAATGCTTCTTCCATCGGCACTGAAAACGGATGTCATTCCGATTTTTCTTCCAATTAATCCTGGCATTGCTTACTTAATTAAACTAGTTATCAAACTTTTATTTCAACTTCTACACCACTGGGCAACTCCAATTTCATCAAAGCATCGATGGTTTTAGCTGTAGAGCTGTAAATATCGATCAATCTTTTGTAAGATGATAGTTGGAACTGCTCCCGTGATTTTTTATTCACAAATGTGGAGCGCAACACGGTAAAGATGCGTTTGTGTGTAGGAAGTGGAATAGGACCACTCACTACAGCACCGGTACTCTTTACGGTTTTAACGATCTTCTCAGCCGACTTGTCAACGAGATTATGATCGTACGATTTAAGCTTAATTCTGATTTTTTGGCTCATATCTGAGTACTATACTTATAATAATTCAACTTTTCCTTTAGCTTCTTTCAATACCTCTTGGGCAATGGATTTAGGCACTTCAGCGTACTGAAGGAATTCCATTGAGGAGGTTCCTCGTCCTGATGAGATGGTTCTCAAAACAGTAACATAACCAAACATCTCGGCAAGGGGCACTTTAGCTTTCACCACGCGGGCACCAGCTTTGCTCTCCATACCTTCGATCTGTCCACGACGTTTGTTCAAGTCACCGATGATATCACCCATGTACTCCTCAGGCGTCAATACTTCCACACGCATGATGGGCTCCAGAAGTGTAGGACGGGCTTTACTACAAGCTGCTTTAAATGCTTGGCGTCCGGCAATTTCAAACGACAATGAATCGGAGTCAACAGGGTGGAATGATCCATCAAAAAGTGTAACTTTGATGTTTTCAACCTCATAACCTGCCAAAACGCCATTCTTCATAGCCTCTTTGAAACCTTTCTCTACAGAGGGAACATACTCACGTGGAATATTACCACCTTTGATATCGTTAACGAATTGTAATCCGGTTTTACCTTCATCCACTGGGCCAACTTTAACAAAGATATCGGCAAATTTACCACGTCCACCAGTTTGCTTTTTAAACACTTCACGGTGTTCAACAGTCGCATTGATGGCTTCGCGATATGAAACTTGAGGGCGACCTTGGTTACACTCAACTTTGAACTCACGTTTCATACGGTCAATGATGATCTCCAAGTGAAGTTCACCCATACCACTGATAACGGTTTGTCCAGTTTCCTCATCGGTATGCACACGGAATGTAGGATCCTCTTCGGCCAATTTGCTCAAAGCGATAGACATTTTGTCCATATCTTTCTGGCTTTGTGGCTCAACCGACACACCAATAACTGGTACGGGGAAGTCCATCGATTCCAAAACAATAGGATGTTTCTCATCGCACAAAGTATCACCGGTTTTAATATCCTTGAAACCAACAGCAGCACCGATATCACCGGCACCAATCACTTCGCGGGGAAGCTGTTTATTGGATTTCATCTGATACAAACGGGCAATACGCTCTTTTTTATCCGTACGGGTATTCAAAACGTATGAACCTGCATCGAGCTTACCTGAGTAAACGCGCACAAATGCCAAACGACCAACAAAAGGATCGGTAGCGATTTTGAATGCCAAAGCTGCCAATGGAGCATCCTCGTCGTTTGGACGGGAAACTTCCTCTCCTGTTTCAGGATTGGTACCTGTTACAGCAGGGATTTCAGACGGTGATGGCAAGAAGGTAACTACTGCATCGAGCAAACGTTGAACGCCTTTGTTACGGAAAGAAGATCCGCAAAGCATAGGAGTGATGGTTTGAGCGATGGTAGCTTTACGAATTACCGGCATCAACTCCTCTTTGGTGATGGCGTCGGGGTTTTCGAAGAATTTCTCCATCAAAGTATCGTCGTGCTCGGCAACTGCTTCAACCAGCTTACCTCTCCACTCCGCTACTTCATCCTTCATATCGGCAGGTATATCAACATATTCGAAAGTTGAACCCAAAGCGGCATTATCATACCAAACGATGGCTTTATTTTCGATCAAATCGACCACTCCGGTGAAAGTTTCCTCAGCTCCAATTGGAATTACAATGGGTACAGGATTAGCGCCCAAAACTTCGCGCACCTGACGAACCACATCATAAAAGTTGGCACCACTACGGTCCATTTTGTTGACGAAACCAATACGGGGAACCCCATATTTATTGGCTTGTCTCCAAACTGTTTCGCTTTGGGGCTCAACACCACCAACGGCGCAAAAAAGAGCAACAGCACCATCGAGGATACGTAAAGAACGCTCTACCTCCACGGTGAAGTCAACGTGACCCGGGGTATCAATAATGTTGACTTTGTATTCTTCATTATTGTATTTCCAGGTGGTGGTAACAGCAGCGGAGGTAATGGTGATACCACGTTCCTGCTCCTGTTCCATCCAGTCCATAGTGGCTGCACCATCGTGTACTTCACCCAACTTGTGGGTGATACCGGTGTAAAACAAGATACGCTCAGTAGTCGTTGTTTTACCGGCGTCGATGTGCGCCATGATACCTATGTTCCGGGTATATCTTAAATCAGCCTTTCCCATTTCTATATACTTGCTATATTGTTAAAATCTGAAATGAGCAAATGCACGGTTGGCTTCGGCCATTTTATGCATATCCTCTTTTTTCTTGTAGGCAGCGCCTTCTTGGTTATATGCAGCAACAATTTCAGCAGCGAGTTTCTCTGCCATTGATTTTCCTGACCGTTTGCGGGAATAAAGGATCAAGTTTTTCATACTGATAGAAACCTTACGGGGACCACGGATTTCGGTTGGAACCTGAAATGTGGCACCACCTACGCGACGGCTTTTAACCTCTACGGCAGGCGTAATGTTTTCGAGTGCTTTCTTGAAGAATTCCAAGACAGTCTTACCTTCTTTTTCAGCTCTATCAGCCATACGATCGAACGCATCGTAAATGATACCGTATGCGATCGCTTTTTTGCCATCAACCATCAGGTTGTTAACAAATTGTGTCACCAAAATATCACCAAATTTGGGATCAGGCAACAAAATTCTTTTTTTTGGTTTAGCTTTTCTCATTGCTTTCTTTGTTTATCAGTTTTATTCTTATCAGCTGTTCACTTTGCCTTCAACAATACCTTTGTACCATTTACTCAACTTAATTTACAACGATAAACAAAACTCATTACAACTAGTTAATTACTTCTTTTTACCTTTAGCTGGAGCACCTTTAACTGGAGCAGCACCGGGTTTACCTGGTTTTGGACGTTTTGTCCCGTACTTAGAACGACGTTGGTTACGACCATCCACACCGGAAGCATCCAATGCCCCGCGCACTAAGTGGTAACGTACCCCTGGAAGGTCTTTCACACGACCACCACGCACCAATACGATGGAGTGTTCCTGCAGGTTGTGTCCTTCTCCTGGAATGTAGGCATTCACCTCTTTTCCATTAGTCAAACGTACCCGTGCAACTTTTCTCATCGCAGAGTTTGGTTTCTTTGGAGTTGTAGTGTAAACACGCACACACACCCCTCTTCTTTGCGGACATGAATCCAAAGCAGGCGATTTACTCTTATCAACCAGCTTATTACGTCCTTTTCTTACTAACTGTTGAATTGTTGGCATAATTAAACTTAAACTAGATTTTAACTATTACTCAATCTAAATCAGGGCTGCAAAGTTAGAACATCAACAGGAAAAAACCTATTGATTTTCAACAATTTTAGCCTCTCCATAGAAAAAAGCGGTGCAAAAATACGCATTTACAATCAATTTACAGCAATAGTTGACTCTTTTTTTTGCTGATAGTCATGCATTTTACAATTCCCTACAATTATTCACATCAATATGGCCTTTGCATAACGCAACAATGCACAACAGCAGTTTGACCAGTTTGCCGTTTTATTTATATATTTGCCCATTATTTAATTCTAGCAAAAAAACGTAGAATGAAAGCATATGTTTTTCCGGGTCAAGGTGCCCAGTTTGTAGGAATGGGCAAAGACCTTTATGAGAATTCTGCTTTGGCAAAAGAGCTTTTCGAAAAAGCCAACGACATTTTAGGATTCCGCATCACCGATTTGATGTTCGACGGAACCGATGAGGACCTGAAGCAGACCAAGGTAACTCAACCGGCCATATTTCTTCACTCGGTGATCCTAACCAAAGTGATGGGCGACAAGTTTCAACCACAAATGGTTGCCGGCCACTCTTTGGGTGAATTCTCGGCACTGGTTGCTGCCGGCGCCATGAGCTTCGAAGACGGATTGAAACTAGTGTCACAACGTGCCATGGCCATGCAGAAGGCCTGCGAGATGGAACCATCGACCATGGCGGCCATTGTGGGCATGGATGATAACACCGTGGAAGAGGTTTGCAACGCCATTGACGAGGTGGTGGTTCCAGCAAACTACAACTGCCCAGGCCAGCTGGTGATATCGGGATCTATTGCCGGCATCGACAAGGCTTGTGCTATGCTGACCGAAAAGGGTGCTAAAAGAGCCCTCAAACTGGCTGTTGGCGGTGCATTCCACTCGCCTTTGATGGAACCGGCCCGCACCGAACTGGCAAAAGCCATTGAAGAGACCAATATTATAGATCCGGTTTGTCCTGTGTATCAGAATGTGACCGCCTCGGCAGTGTGTAACGCAGCCGAAATCAAAACCAACCTGGTGGCACAGCTGACAGCTCCTGTCAAATGGACACAAACCGCTCAAAACATGCTGAACGACGGCGCTTCGATATTTACCGAAGTTGGGCCTGGATCCGTTTTGCAGGGACTGATTAAGAAAGTTGACCGTGCCGCCCAAACAGCCGGCATCAGCAAACTGGAACAGATTTAAAAAAAGGGTCGCCAAGTTGGCGACCCTTTTTTTATCCTTCATTTTTTTGAGGTTTCAGGACAACAGCATTTTGATGTTTCCCATCCATCAGCACCACACAAGGGGCATCGAACTTCACATGAGTAAAATATTTGGTTTGTTGCACAACTTCTTGTTTTTTCAGATAATCAAGATCGACCCACTCTTTGGATGAATTTTGGTGAACCGAGAAATACCCGACATTCATGGAGGTGACATTGTGGAAGAAGTGTGAACCCAAGGAAGCATCGAGCGGAAAGGCATCGAGCCCCATTTCAACGATTACCCGCACACGGGATATTTGCGACCAATAAACAGGAATCCCAGTAAAACGGTCGCGAGTCCCCCAGCGCCCCGGACCTATCAACACATATTCGCGCTGGTGGTTTTCGAAATAGTGGTTGATCTGCTCCATTTCACGGGCCATCTCCACGGTTTGGGTACGGTCGAAGAACTCGGTATTCATAAACACCACATCCTGAATGTACTCCAGGCGGCCATTCCCCATACCTTTGGCCGACCGCAACCAGATATCCTCCTCCTTGAGCCCATCAAAACTGATATCGGCGTGGCTTTCGATGCGAATCAACGGTTTTATTTGCAGCAGGTAGAGCGTTGGCTTGCCATCCTCATTAGGATCCAAGTCGATGGCAAATTCAATTTCGACCGGCGCCCCCATGGCTTCCTTGAACAGGTGCAACAATAGTTCGATGCTCTTGGCCAAGGGAAGATAATCGTATTTGAGGATATTCGAAAAGTTAACGATGCGTGGACCTTTCTTGGAGAAATCGTTCACCAGCTGATCGTATTGATAGTCGTAAACCGAAGCGCAATGCTTGAGGTTGCCATCTTCTTCAGCCTCCTTGATGGGCAACCGCAACATGGCAGCATCTTCTCCATTGGCAATCAAGTCGGCGTTGGTATTGTCTAGATCAAGCGAGTAAAAATGTGTTTGGGAGTCCTTGATCTGATCGGCCAAAGCGTTCATCTCCAGTTTGGGATATCGCGGGCAAAAACGCCAGGCCTTCTCGCCGCCCACCACATATTTCCCCAGTCCCACGCAAAGCACAGCAAAGCCATCTTCTGGCTTCATATACGAAAAGGGATAATAGTTGTATGACTGCGCCACACCCGATATGTGGGGATAAAACTTGTCGTTGACCCGTTGGCCTACCAAATGCTGGAGGATCACCGCCATCTTCTCCTCTTCAATCTTATAGTTGACGGCCTCGAAATAGGCGCGTGCAGGATCGGAAAAGATGGAGGCATACACCAACTTAACGGCATCCTGCAACTGTTTGAGGCGCACTTCGATGTCGGGATGGTTGTTGGGCAGGATGAATGTGGCATACACACCGGCAAAGGGTTGCAGGAGCGAATCCTCGAACAATCCGGAGGACCGTACAGCCAGGGGGACATTAAACGTTTCCACATAACTTCGCAACAGGGCGACGAGATCGTCGGGTAACGGTGCCTTAAGAAACAGTTCTTTGATGCGGTCGTAACTCTTTTCAAAGTAGATCTCCTGGTAAAGGTTGTTTTTTTCGACAAATCGGGTAAACTCCTCGGCACCAATCACTGTGGTGGGAGGAATGCCAATTTTTATTTCAGGAATGATCTCATCAAAATTCACATTCTCAATGTAATTGCACAAGAAGGCCAAGCCCCTTCCCTTACCGCCAAAGGAACCTTCGCCCATGCGCATCACAAAACGGCTGTGGCAGGCCAGCTGGGGGTCGAAAAACACCACTCTCCCGCGCAACCTTTCAAAACGAACCTCCTCGAAGACATCCAGAATCTTCTGGCGCAATTTATTGGTGCTCTCAAAATCCTCGATGCGGTAGGGTCTCAATCGTTTGGCCAGGGATATTTCGCCGCGCGCCATCAACCAGGTTGACAACCCATTGCGCTTTCCATGATAGATGAGCGACTCAGCAGGAATCACACGGATACACTCTTCAAACTCCTTTAAATTATGAGCCACAGCCACCTGCAAGCCCCGCGAATTGGTAAAAAGAAAATTACCAAAACCGAGCTTCTGATGAATGAAATTATAGATGTCGAGCGACAGACCATCGGAGTTTTTATCAATAAAATCGGCTTTCTCTTCGGCGGCTCGTTGCGCATTGGCCGGGTCGGACGATTGCAACAATACAGGTATGCCCACCTTGCTGTGCACATAACGGATCAATTCGATGCCGGCATTGTCATCGAGCAGTCCACCCCGGATAAACTTGACATCGGAGATGACGCACAAAAGGTTGTCCAGATAGCGATCCACAATTTCCACGGCCTCTTCGTAATTGCTAACCAACAGGATTTTGGGCCGAACCCGCATCTTCATGATCTTATGAATTTGATCGGGGCTCTCTTCGGAGAGGATGGTCTGTGTTTGTCTTAATATTATGGAATAGAGTAATGGAAGATATCGGCTATAATATTTTTGGGAATCTTCCACCAGCAGAATAACTCGCACATCACCCACACGAACATCCACATCCACATTCATCTTATCTTCCACATACTTGATCATGGCAAGAAAAACCCGAGAATCGCCATTCCAAACAAAGACGCGGTCGATGTTTTTCATTTTGCCCGAGAGATCGTCAAAAAACTTCAAATCGCTATTGTTGTTGGCCAACAGAAGGATTGGAAGCTTGGGATTGATCGATTTTATCTTTTTACTGATGTCGATAGGCATCTCCTTATCGGCACCAGCCATGATAATGACCAGATCGTACTCCCGGCACGACATGGTTTCGTTCACTTCGTCCCAATTGGAGGCACTGGTAATGCGGGGTGCGGAGAAAAGGTTGAGTTGGAGGTATTCACCAAAGATCTTTTCGAAGAAACGGTCTTCACGAATGATACTATAAGCATCGTAATAGGTGGCCACCAGCAAAACTTCCCTAGTCTTAAATGGCATCAGCTCCTGAAAAATATCCCGGTCGTTGCGCCGCCGATTGTAGTTTTTTGTCAAAGAGACGATTGAATCCATATTTGCAAGCTATAAGTAAAAATCAAAATACGACAGGCCAATTATCGGTTCGAAAA
>JAGPIS010000126.1 GCA_018054835.1 Breznakibacter sp.
GCCCAAGAGTGTGGTGAAAAGAGCCAATGACATCTTATCGGAACTGGAAAACTCGCACCGCAAAGGAAAACTGTCGAAACCCACCGAGGAGATGGCAAAAAACAAGGATGGCTACCAACTGAGTATCTTCCAGCTCGACGATCCGGTTTTGAAACAGATCCGCGATGAAATTATGAACCTTGATGTCAACAATCTCACCCCAATGGAGGCTTTAAACAAGCTGAACGACATAAAAAAATGGGTGGGCGCCAAATAATTTCAAAACTAAAAACCTGATGATCAAACAATAAAATTAAACCTCAAATTTTTTTACAACTGACTGTTTGGAGATAATTATTTTTACCCTATATTTGCCACCGCAAAAGAGACAGGAAAGCCAGTCGCTTAAAATGAAATAACGCAGAAGTAGCTCAGTTGGTAGAGCACAACCTTGCCAAGGTTGGGGTCGCGAGTTCGAGTCTCGTCTTCTGCTCTTGTTTGCCCGGATGGTGGAATCGGTAGACACGCAGGACTTAAAATCCTGTGGCTTCACGGCTGTGCGGGTTCAAGTCCCGCTCCGGGTACAAAATAGCCTTGCAATCAAATGATTGCAAGGCTATTTTGTTTTAATGGCTGTTCCTGGTCAACCACATGGGAACCCTCCACATAGCCTCTTCCCCAATCGCCCTTGGTAATGCACGCCATTTCATTAGAGGCTTTGGATTACCCAACAAGGGATTGGGCACCATTCCAAAAAAAGCAGAACCTAAACCTCGTCAAAAGTGTTATAGTATTGATTGGCAAATAAATTCCACCACAAACAGCCTGATCGATATGAACAACAGCCTGACCAACATTAAAGAATTCTTTGATAATAATATCCTTGAAGTTGGAAATTATTCTCTCAGCCTCTATAACATCATCAGCCTCATCCTATTCATCTTTACGATCATTGTCATCCTGATCATACTAAAACACCTGATCTACCGATCAAAAACACTAGATGCATCAAAAAAATTCTCCATCACCAAATTATCACGTTACACTATAGTAACGCTATCTCTTTTAATGGGTCTCAATATACTGGGTTTCAACATATCGGTATTGCTGGCCGGGTCAGCCGCCATAATGGTTGGATTGGGCTTTGGACTCCAAGGCCTCTTCAGCGATTTCATCTCAGGCATCATTTTACTATTGGATGGAACACTGAAAGTCAACGACATCATTGAAGTCAACAACTCAATCTATTCAGTTCAAGAAATAAATTTCAGAACAACAACTGTCTTAGGTCGAGACGACAACTACATCATCCTCCCTAATTCAGAGTTGACATCAAATAAAGTGATCAACTGGACACACGGACAAGTGTCATCACGATTCAAAGTCACCTTAGGCGTAGATTATTCAACTGATATTTCAACACTTATGGCGATCCTTAAAACCGTGGCAAAAGAAAACCAAAGGGTATTATCAACCCCCGAACCTTTCGTCCGGTTTGAAGATTATGGTGATTCGTCATTGATTTTTTCCGTCTATTTCTACACCAAGGAAATTTTCAGAGTAGAAAATACAAAAAGTGAAATACGAATCGAACTCTTCAAAACCCTAAAAGAAAAAGGAATCAACATACCATTCCCTCAAAGAGTAGTGCACATAAAGGGCAATGAGGGCATTTCCTAAACCATTGTAATATGACTGAAAATAGAAACAAGTTTGGAACAGCACCTGTTTTTTTCACCGCCATATCCACAATTCTTGGCGCCATATTATTCCTCCGCTTTGGCTTTGCTGTAGGAACCTTGGGCTTCATTGGGGTAATGTTTGCCATCATCATAGGGCATATCGTAACCATCCCAACAGCATTGGCCATTTCAGAAATTGCCACCAACAAAAGGGTTGAGGGCGGCGGAGAATATTTCATGATTTCGCGATCGTTCGGTCTCAACATTGGCGCCACAATAGGAGCAGCCTTGTTTTTGTCGCAATCCATCAGCGTGGCATTTTACGTGATCGCCTTTACCGAAACATTCCAATTCCTATTCGACTTCATACGAGAGACCTACCATTTCACCTTGCCTCGCCAGGCGATCAGCATTCCCATCATGCTGCTGCTTTCGTTGCTGATACTAAAAAAAGGGGCCAACCTGGGCGTAAAAGCCCTCTACGGCGTGGTAGCCATTCTGGCCATCTCCCTGATCCTTTTTTTCTTAGGGGATACCAACTACGCCAACGAACCGGATTTCACAATTTTGAACATGAAATTCAGAGAGCCAGAAAAACTATTTGTGGTATTTGCCATCATATTCCCTGCCTTTACAGGAATGACAGCAGGCGTTGGCCTCTCAGGAGACTTAAAAAATCCGGCAAAATCCATACCGGCAGGCACCATAACCGCCACCATAATTGGCATGGTCATCTATTTTTTCATCTCCTACAAACTGGCCATTTCAGTAGATCCCGAAGAACTTGTCAACGACCAGTTTGCCATGAGTAAAATTGCAATCTGGGGATGGCTTATCATTCCCTTAGGCTTGGCTGCCTCCACCATTTCATCAGCCCTGGGCTCGGTGATGGTGGCTCCAAGGACGCTTCAGGCACTGGCCAACGACCATTCATTCCCGTGGCGAAAAATAAATTACTGGTTGGGACGATCGAGGAAAACCGACAATGAACCCACCAATGCGTCGCTGGTGACCTGCGCCATTGCACTATTCTTTGTAACAATCGGCAATGTCAATGTGGTAGCCCAGATCATTTCAATGTTTTTTATGATCAGTTATGGTTCCCTATGCCTGATATCCTTCCTTCACCATTTTGGCTCTTCCCCCTCCTACCGCCCTTCCTTCAAATCGAAATGGTACATCTCACTGGTTGGATTTCTGGCGGCCACATGGATCATGTTCAAAATAGATTTCACATACAGCCTTTTAGCTTTAGTGTTGATGGTCCTGCTCTATACTTACATCAACCACGTTCATAAAAACAGGAAGGGACTATCATCCATATTTGCCAACACACTGTTTCAAATCAACCGAAACTTGCAAATTTACCTGCAAAAAAGCAAAATCGTACGAACCACCGGAGAGTGGCGACCAAGCGTTATTTGCATCTCAAAGAACTCGTTTGTGCGCGACAACGCGTTTAAGATGACCGACTGGATTTCTTACAAATACGGTTTTGGCACCTACCTGCACCGAATCGAAGGGTATTACTCGAAACAGACACATGAAGCATCGCAAAAAGAGCTGAAACGGTTGATCAGGAATTATGGCAGCAACAGCCATGTGTACATCGACACCATTGTATCACCCTCCTACACCTCGGCCATTGCCCAAGCCATACAAATACCTGGGATCTCGGGTTTGGAAAACAATATGTTGCTGTTGGAATACGACAAAGAAAATCCTGAAGAATTAAGCGCCATCATCGACAACTACAAACTGGTTAATGCCGGAAAATTCGATGTGGCGATCCTTGCATCAAGCCGCAAGCCTGTCCTATACAAAAATGGGATACATGTTTGGATCAAAACACTGGACGAAGAAAATGCCAACCTAATGATTATCTTAAGCTACATCCTATTGGGGCATCCCGACTGGAGCAAGTCGGACATCAAAATATTTGACGTGTGCAAAAAATCGGAGGAAGCAAGTGTTCAGGCAAGGATGAATGAACTTATTGAAAAGGGCCGCCTACCCATCACGGCGCAAAGTGTGAAAATAATCATCGAAGAAGAGGGCGTATCCTATAAAACATTGATCAACAAGTATTCGACTGATGCAGGCCTCTCCATCATCGGATTCGTTGGTGAAAATATCAAACATCCCGAAGACCAAACCTTTTCCGGCTACGACAACTTGGGCAACACCCTGTTTGTCAATTCCTATGAAATCAAACACATCTGACCGCCTCTGGTGGTTCAGTCCACCCCCGCGGATGCGTTTCACCACCTAACCGTGACTGGTTACAATAAAACAACACAAAGGCAATCGCACATAAACCCAAATGAGTTAAAAAAAACTAACACTTAAACAACTTGCTGCATAGCCTGTTCCATGGTTATCAAAACACCAATCAAAAAAATAAACATGGCATTAATAGATGATTTAAGGTGGCGCTATGCCACAAAGCAATACGACTCAAGTAAGAAAGTGAGTCAGGAAGATATCGACAAGATTTTGGAAGCGGCGCGATTGGCTCCCACTTCATCGGGCTTACAGCAATACCGGTTGATTGTTGTCACCAACCAGGAAATAAAGGAAAAGATCGTGCCTATTGCCTGGGACCAACAGATCATTGCCGACTGTTCGCACCTATTGGTATTTGCAGCATGGGATCGTTACTCCGAAGAGCGCATCGACACAATGTTCGACTACACCACCGATGAACGCAACTTGCCGCGCGGACGTTTTGGCAGTTACACCGACAAATTGAAAGGGATGTACTTACCACAAAGTGCCGAAGAGAACTTTGTTCATACGGCGCGCCAGTCATATATTGGATTTGCGCTGGCCATTGCCCAGGCAGCAGAGCTAAAAATTGACAGTACGCCAATTGAAGGTTTTTTGCCCGACAAGCTCGACGAGCTGCTCGACTTGAGATCGAAAGGCCTTAGGAGCGTCACCCTCTTGACCCTGGGCTATCGCGACGCCGCGGGCGACTGGCTGGCTGGCATGAAAAAGGTACGGAATCCCAAAGAGGAGTTCGTGATGGAATACCAATAAGGTTCCTTAATGGATCAAAACAGAGGAGTCAATGAATGCAAACCGACCCAACGCCAGGGATTTCCCAACGTTTAACGAATGCCGCCTTGGCTCCTCTATTTTGAATCGTTTTTCCCTCTCGAGATCATAGGAAACAGTAATCCCTTGCTGAAAACGAACCACTTGTGCGGACTAGGCGTAAAACCACGAAAAAAACTCTGCACAAAAGGCAAAACCCATCAAAAAGGAACAGGAAAACCCCTTTAAAAACACTATAACGAAACAATTGGTATTGTGATACTTGGAGCAATGTTTAGTTCAACCTTTGCCCCAATGTAAAGCGTATGCAAGCAACGCTTTATTGAGGGCTAAGTATTAGCGGTTCGGTTTTATTTATTCATAGTTTGCATTGTCCCAAATTAAAAGTCCGCCAATGTTGTCAATATTTAGTTTTTCGTCTTGATTAATACTTTCAAGTCGTTGTTCAAAAGTGTCAAGTTCAGTTTTTACAGTTTCAATTGCTTTTCTTAAAGAAGGAATGTCGAACTGAACTATGTTTTCATTAGGTGTCGGTGCAAAGTGTTCGTCAAATTCGCCTACTGTAAAGTCAAAAGTTATTTTGTCTCCGTGAATTTTCACTTGTGGCTCTGGGTGTCCTGCATAAAATCCCTGTTCTTTTCCATTTGCTATGTTTTCCCAATATTTAAGGTCTGCAAGGTCGCCACAACATTGTGGAAAATATTTGTCTTGTCCATCAATGCGAAGAACGTATCCACCAAACAACGCACTTGCTTGCTCTCGTTCGTATTTTCCGTCTCTTAAATCTTGTGTATGGTCAATTACAAGTTTCGTTAAGTTACTATCGGTAATGTCAGAAAGTCTGTAAAATGAAGAACCTGCTAAATTTGGTTTAAACGCGTCTTTAAAACCCGCTTTTTTATAACCGCCAGAATTGTATTTGTCCCATAATTCAGGATATTTCCAATAAGGGTATTTGTCAGGTGTCGGAATGTCCTGATTGTTATATCCGATTTCAATTACTGGTATTAATTCTACTATCATTTTCTCTTTATGTTGTCGTCTTTTAAACTGACCGCTAACGGATGGCCGTATGCTGCGTAGCCTGTGTTGCGCCTGCGGCAGGCTATGCAGTATAAGGCGTGTTGAACTAAACCCGCAATTGCGGGAGCTTATCAGCTACCAAATTAATGTTTGTTGCTGAAAAGACTATTTTTTCTGCCTTGAAATTTTAAACAATTTTATCATGAGCAGAAAATCTTTTAT
>JAGPIS010000127.1 GCA_018054835.1 Breznakibacter sp.
CATCCAATCCATCTTGATGCCCCACAAAGGTCGCACCCGGTAGGTAATGATCATGCCCGGGTACATCTTCCCCTCTCCACTGTTGCCGGTGATGGTGAAGTCCATGGCAGGCGGTGTGATCTCTTTTAAATTCGCGGGTGACGAAATGAAATGCCACACTTCATGCAAGGTTGTAGGCAGTTTTTGTGCTCTTGTAAATTGATAGAATGCCATAGCCCGTTTTTAGGTGTGTTTGGTTTTGTAGAGTTCCCACCAAGGGGTTTTGGGCGATAGATGGTGCTCGTAGTGGTAGCCAAAAAAGTAGCAGCTAACCAACGCCCAAAGGTGGTTGGTTTTTTGCGTCCTGGCCTTGTAGGGCTCCATAGCCGTTGTGTGCGGCAGGCGGTGGGGGCGGTAAGTGCCAAAGTAGAAGAGCTGGAATGTGCTCAGGATGGCCGGAACCACCCAAAACACAATTAGTTGTATTTCACTAAAGAACAGCAGGCCAATATTGAAAAATGCCGCCATAATCAGGATCTGCCAGATGGTGATGTATTGTTTCATAAAGTGGAACCACCACACGAAGAAATTCTGGTTGCCCACCTGGTAGTCGGGATCCTCGGCTGTGGCCACATGTTTGTGGTGCAAGTGGTGTTTTTTTTTCAAGGATGGATACCATAGGCCGGCGTAGAGTATGGTGGCCAAAAAACCGATGGTGTGGTTCACTGCCTTATGGCGGCTTACGGTTCCGTGCATGGCATCGTGAGCTGTGATGAAGAGGCCTGTGAATAGCCAGGTCTGCAACAATATTTTCACCCAGAGCCAAATATCCAATGGATTGATGGGTTGTAGCTGCAAGGTGCGCAGCAGGTGGAACGCCCAAGCTAACAGGATGGTGGATGCAACAACGATGCCCATGGTGTTTGTAGATTAAATGTAACGTTTGTGCGATAGCCGATTCGGTTGAAATAATCCATTGGGTCTGAATCTACTATGGCTGTTTTCCTAAAATTACTGAAAATTTATTGGAAAAGGAAACATTAAGCATGGGACTAGCTTTTTTGTTAGAAAACGGAATGTGGATTCCTATCTTGCCATTATTTTAGCGACAAACAACGGCCGGTTTGCTGCAATTTTGTATCTTGGGGTAAATTTATGTTGAGATTGTTCGGCACCATCCTGGGTGCAGGGCGTAATTTGTTTTTGATTATGAAGAAGTTCAATTTCCATACACATACCACTTTTTGTGACGGCCACAACAGTGTGGACGAGATGTGCGAGTCGGCCATCCTGAAGAATTTGCAGATCATTGGTTTTTCGAGCCACGCGCCGGTACCCTTCAAAAATAACTGGAGCATGGCGTTCAGTGATATTCAAGGATATAGCCAACAGGTGAAGGCGGCCAGGGATCGTTTTGGCGATATGATTCAGGTGTTTACTGGCCTTGAGGCCGATTTCATTCCCGAGCGAACCATCCCCTTTGCCGACTGGTACCGACTGCTGCACCTCGATTATTTAATTGGCGGCATCCACTTTGTAGCCAAGCCTGGTACCGACCAGCTGTGGGCCATTGACGGGCAGGAGGAGTTTTACCATGAGGGTCTTGCTGCCATCTTTGGAGGTGATGCTCAGGCGGCGGTCAAGGCCTACTATGCTCAGCTTCGGCAAATGGTGGTGGAGGAGAAGCCCGACATTGTGGCGCATCTCGACAAGGTGGTGATGAACAACCAGAACCGTTATTTTAACGAGTCGGAGGTGTGGTATCAGCAAGAGGTGGAACAAACCCTGGATGTGATTGCCAGCCATGGCACCATTGTGGAAGTGAATACCCGCGGGTTATACAAGGGCAAGCATGCCGACTTTTTCCCTTCCGTTGACATCATCAAAAAATGCGTTGAAAAGGGCATACCGCTCACCATTTCGGCCGATGCCCATGGTGTGGATGAGGTGGATGGCGGTTTTGCCCTGGCAGCCGATGCCATCATCCAGTGTGGCGGCCGGCACATCATGTGCCTCAACAATGGTCGTTGGAACCAGGTGCTGATTGGATAATGTGCTAATGTCATTGATGTGCTAATGTGTTAATTTGATCATGTGCTGTTTTGTTGGTAGGGTAACACGCTAAGGGGTGATGGCACATGGGATATTGTTGTTACTTATTTGTCTATCTGTTATTTGTAATTTTCGTATATTTATTGTTGATGGTTTGGTTTTCGTGTTGGAAATAATGCGATAGAGGCTGTAAGTGATTTTTTGTTTTGAATTGACTTATAAGAGTAAGTGAAAAACAAAGGATCATCATAGTAATACAGACGGCGTGAAAACTAAATGCATTGTTAAGCCTATAGCAAGTGAGATGGATCCCATGTTGGGGATTCATTTATCGCCCAATGGCGCTCAAAATAGCATAGATGCAATGTTTTTGGTTATGGCGGAAGAATCAGACAACCAATGCCACGGTTCTGCGGAGCCAATAATTTTTGATAACCCCAAAGCTTTCAAGCAACTCTTTGATCTATATTACAAAGAGTTGTACTGCTATGCCCGCAAATACGTCCATTCGGGCGACACCTGCAAGGATATCATTCAGGATGTTTTTTTGAATTTGTGGGAGAGGCGTGGTGAGGTAACTATCCATGAGTCGGTAAAAGCGTATCTGTATCGCGCGGTCTTCAATAGGTGCGTCAATCACCTGAAAAAGGCCGACATGGATTTGCGCCACCTGAACAATCTTCATTTGCAAAATAATTTTGAACATGTCGGTAGCGATGATGTCCATCATGCTCTTCAGGAAAAGGAGATGATGGAGATTCTCGATAGTGCCATTGACCAGTTGCCTGGGCAGTGCCGAAAGATATTCATGCTCAGTCGTAAAGACGGCCTTCGGCACAAGGAGATTGCCAGCCGCCTTGCTATTTCCCCAAAAACAGTTGAGGTGCAGATATACCGCGCCTTGAAATTCATCAAACAACAGTTTGTGCTGAATGACAAAACCAACCTTCAATAAATAATATCAATAATGGACTCAAATATTTACCATCAATATATTTTAAGTTTTCTGGAAGGAGATATTTCTCCCGATGAGTGGGCTGCCTTGGAGCGCTGGTTGCACGAAAGCCATGATAATATGGCCTATTTTAAGGAGCTGCAATCCATATGGATCGCTGCTGAAGCAGAGTTGCAATTGCCCCCCGCCGTTATAGGCAAGGAATGGGACAGGCTGGAAAAGCAGATTTCGACAGCGGAAAAAATCAGGTTCAATTGGCAGCCATGGTTGCGGATTGCGGCGGTATTTGTTTTGGGCGGCCTTTTTGCCTGGATTGCCGGTTATTACTATTACAACAATTTTAATGAACCGTTGAATGAATGCGTAGTTACTGCCCCTCTTGGCGCCAAAACGCTCGTTTCCCTTCCCGATGGTACCCATGTTATTTTGAATGCGGGGAGTGTGCTCCGGTATGCCGGTGATTTTGGCTGCAATCAGCGAGAGGTTACGCTCGATGGAGAGGCATTTTTTGAAATTGCCAAAGATAGGTCGAAATTATTCATGGTTCACACCTCGGATGTGACGGTGAAAGCTTATGGAACCAAGTTCAATGTGAAAAGTTACCGGGAAGAGAAAACCATTGAAACGACCCTGGTGGAAGGGTTGGTGAGCGTTTCCCGCAATAGCGCCCAGCATCGCAAACCGGAAGAGTTGTTTTTGAAACCTCAGGAGCAGTTGGTCTTTTTTAAGGCAGCAGATGAATTCAACAAGGAGGATGCGCCGCAACAGCGGCATGAGAAGCCACAGCTACCCGCCAGGGCTGGAGCTGAGAAGATCCTGATTTCAAAAGGGATTGACCCGCAAATCTATATTGCTTGGACTGAGGACCGGCTGATCATGCAGGGAGAACCTTTTCATAAAATGGTAGTGAAGCTGGAACGAAAATTCAATGTGACCTTCCATTTTGATGATGCAGATTTGAGAGATTTCCGTTTTTCGGGGATTATTGAGAACGAAACACTCGAAAATGTGCTGGCTGCCATTACCATTGCCGCCCCTGTGGAATATACGCTGAAAGACCGCGAAATTTGGTTGAGGAAAAAAACGGGGGCCAAATAGTGGTGGTGTAACCATATTGCAATTTGAATTCCAAATCATATTATATGAAAAAATCAACATTTTTTACGCTCATGTTGTTTGCGTTCTTGTGTTCTCATGGGTTGATGGCACAAACGCAAAGCTTGTCAGTTGATCTGAGCAATAAAACCATCAAGGAGGTGTTCAATGCCATTCAGGAGCAGAGTGACTACCGGTTTTTTTACAGCGACGATGTGGTGGATTTGAACAGTACCATTACCATCGCCTTCAGTAACAAAAACATCAATGAAGCACTCTCGATCCTTAGTTTGAAATCATCACTCTCATTCAAAATTTTGGAGGATAAGCTGATTGTTGTATCCAACCAGGAACCGGGGAAAGGGACGTTACTGGTCAAGGGACGCATTGTTTCGTCCAGTGATGGTCAACCATTGCCTGGCGCTACGGTTGTGGTCAAGGGAACCAATGATGGCCAAGTCTGCGATTTTGACGGCAATTATTCGATTGAGGTGCCTGATGCGAATGCTGTGCTTGAATTTTCATTCATCGGTTTTAAGAAACAAGAAGTTGTGGTTGATGGCAATAGGGTGATTAATGTCTCGCTGGTGGAGGAGGTTGGTGCCATTAAGGAGGTGGTGATCACGGCCTTGAATATAGCACGGGATCAAAATTCACTGGGTTACTCGGTGTCGCAAATCAAATCGACCGATTTCAATCAGGCCAAGGAGAACAATCCCATCAATTCGCTGGCCGGCAAGGTGGCCGGTTTGCAAATCACCAAATCGTCCACGGGTGTCGATGGATCATCGCGTGTGGTTTTGCGGGGTGTCGCTTCGTTGTTGGGCAACAATAGGCCATTGTTTGTTATCGACGGTGTGCCCATGGATGCAGGATATGGCGGTGCTGGGCGTTGGGGTGGCAAAGATGGCGGCGATGCCCTTTCGGACCTAAATCCTGAAAACATACAATCCATTAGTGTGCTCAAAGGTGCCGGTGCAGCAGCTGCTTACGGCTCGCGCGGGGCAAATGGGGTCATCCTGATCATCACCAAGAAAGGGAGTGAACGAAAAGGCGTGGGTGTCTCTTTCTCTTCGGGCTTAACACTGGAAGTGCCCCTGGTGGTACCCAATCTTCAAAACGAATACGGACAGGGTGCCTATGGGATTTATCCCAACATCATACCGGGAAATCCGCCTTACCCCCTGAAGGATTATCCCTGGATTTGGAGTTATGGGCCAAAGATGGAAGGCCAGCCGCTTGTTGGATGGAATGGTGTTGAATCGCCCTTTTCGCCGCAGGGGGACACCTATCGTGACTTTTTGCGCACGGGAACATCATTTGTGAACACCATTGCCTTTGAAGGTGGTGACGAGCGGACTTCGTTTCGAGCCGCCATCACCAATCAGGATGCCAGAGGGTTGATGCCCAATAATGATTTGCACCGGCAAACCGTTAGCCTGCGGGGCAGTTCCAAGTTGGGGCAGCGGCTGGAGTTTGACGGGAAGATGACTTACATACGCTCTGTTGTCAACAACCGGCCTTACTTGGCCGAAGATGGTGCCAACATCACTCAGACCTTGGGCGTGATGCCGCGCAATATTTCCCTCCTGTCGTTAAAAAACAACATCACCGATGCCGATGGCAACGAAATGAAATGGAATACCGACAATACCTTTAGTAACCCCTATTGGATTTTGGAAAAGTTGGAGAATGAAGATGAGAAACACCGGCTTCAAACCATGTTTTCTGTCCTTTGGAAATTTACCGACCGGTTGAGCGTGCAAGGGCGTTCCGGCTTCGATTTCTACGATAAGAGTTCCAAAGATATCGAAAATCCCGGTCGTCCCAGTATGGAAGCAGGCAAAGGGTCGTTGAGCCAGAGCATGAGCCGGGGT
>JAGPIS010000128.1 GCA_018054835.1 Breznakibacter sp.
CCCGCAACGATCTGATGAAATTTGGGTATGGTAATTTCGGGTGATTTTGTTTATATTGAAATTATTTATTGAAGGCGGTTGATACCGCCTTTTTGGTTTATATACTATTTGTGGCATGCCAACGTTAATCTATAAAATATGAAAAGCTTGATTATCGCAACGCATAATAAAAATAAAACCATTGAGTTTATTCAAATGGGGGGTGATGTGTTTAATATCAGTGATCTGCACGATATTGGTTGTGAGGGTGAAATCCCCGAAACAGGTGCAACACTTGAAGAGAACGCGCTTCAAAAGGCCAGCTTTGTACACCTCAATTATGGCGTCAACTGTTTGGCCGATGATACCGGTTTGGAAATTAATGCTCTCGATGGGGCTCCCGGAGTTTATTCGGCTCGGTTTGCCGGTGAAGAGAAAAGCTCAGTGAATAATATTCAGAAGGTTCTTGAACTGATGCGAGGGCACACGGATCGTCGGGCTAGTTTCCGTACCGTTATCGCCTTGATTGTGGATGGTGAAGAATATCTTTTTGAAGGGGTTGTGGAAGGTGAGATTTTGGAGCATCCCCAGGGAACAGGAGGATTTGGCTACGATGCCATTTTTAAGCCCGTGGGGTATGATCACTCTTTTGCCGAGATGGCTCTTTCTGATAAAAACAAGATTAGCCACCGGAGAAGGGCTTTTGATAAATTTGTTCAGTTCGTTAATAACCAATACCGTCATGTATAAAAAACTCACCTTTTGTTTTTTATTTTTTGCTCTTCATCTCCTTGTTTTGGGCCAGTACTGGAACGACCATCTCAACATGACTTCGGCCACCTTCGCCGGAAAGTTCGACGGCAAATTGTTTGCCGGTAATGGGGTTGGTTTGTTCACCTATCACCTCGACGATTACCTGGTGGAGAAGATTACCAAAGCCAATTTATTGAGTGATGTGGATATTACAGCGGTTACCGTAGTGGATAACCAGTTGGTAGTGGGTTACCAGAATGGCAATATCGATATTGTTACAAATGGCGGCGTGGTCAATATTCCCGATGTCAAATTGAGCAACATCTCCTCCAATAAAGCGGTGAACCGCTTTTTGTTTTCAGGCAACCGGCTCTATTGTTGTACCGATTTCGGTATCGTGGTGGTCAATATTGAACGCCGTGAGGTGGTGGACACCTACTACGTAGGCAATGAGTCGGGAAACTACAAAGTTACCGGTTTGCTCATTGATCAGCAGTACCTTTATGCCGCCACCGAAAAAGGCATTTACCGGGCTGAGAAAAATTCGCCCTCCTTGTCGTTTTATGAGTCGTGGAAAAATATTGGTGGCGATATTCTACCATACCGGGAGGTCATGCTTTTTAATGGTGAAGTGGTTGCATTCCGTGGTAATTTTAACTCTACGGTTGCTGTTCGGGTGTTGCGCAATGAAGCCTGGAGCCAAGTGGCTTCGGTTCCCAATTATATCAATGCCTCCGTGTGGGATGGCCTGTTGATGGTAGCTTCGTCCAACGCGGTGCGGCAGCTGACAGCCGACTTTAAGATGGTTAACCTTTTTACTCAATATCAATTCCAGGGTGCATCTAATCCTGTGGTACCTTCCATACGTCAATTGTGCTTGGATGAAGCCTCCCAGATGCTTGTGATTGGAGATGCTCAGTTTGGGTTGGTTTATTGCAACTTAAAGGGCGAAGGCATACAGGTGGCACCCAACGCCCCTCGTTCCAATAATTGTTTCAAACTGGCAGCCAACAATAATGGGGTTTATGTGGCGGCAGGCGGGCTGAGTTCATCGTGGAACAATCTGGATCGTCCCCTTGAATTTAGTTATTATAGCAATGGTGCGTGGGTGTCGTATGTGAGGGCGACTAATGAAAATTACCGAGATGCGATTAATATTGCCATAGATCCATCATCTCCTGATTCTGTTTACCTTTCTTGTTGGGGAAGTGGCGTGCTCAAAGTGAATGGCGCCACTAAAGAACAACATTACACTAATAAGAATAGTCCTCTACAGGATATTTTCAATAATGATTCCCAATACATCCGGGTGGGTGGTCTATGTTTCGACAACTATTCCAACCTTTTTATGAGTAATGCTGAAGTAAATGCAGGTTTGGTTGTGAAAACACCCAGAAATGAGTGGTACAGCTTGAGTTATTCCCCTGTTGATAAACTGCATTCTATTGGTAATTTTTTGGTAACACGAGATAATATTTTGTGGGCAGGGCTTCCTCGGACTAATCGTGGGTTGTTTGTTTTGTCGGTGAATGAAACCTTTGCCGATCAAACGGACGATCAATACCGCAGTGTTTTAAGCCGCTCCGAGGATAGGGATGTGCGCAACAAAGGGCAATTGCAGATTTGGGATGAGAACCAGGAGGTAATCACCAATTCTGTATTTGCGATCAGTGAGGATAAAAATGGCCAAGTTTGGTTGGGAACCGATAAAGGGATCGTGGTTTACTATCGGCCATCCACCATACTGACCGATGAATACCCTGTGGCATCAAGGATAAAGGTTCCCCGTAACGACGGCACCAATGCGGCCGATTACCTGTTGGGCAATGAAAAGATTACTTGCATTGCAGTGGACGGTGCCAACCGCAAATGGATCGGCACGGAGAGTTCTGGACTGTTTTTGGTTTCACCCGACGGCCTTGAAACACTTCATGCGTTTAATGTTTCCAACAGTCCGCTGCTGTCGAATGCGATTACCAGTGTGGCTGTCCATCCTAAAAGTGGTGAAGTTTTTATTGGAACAGACAAGGGTATTGTATCCTATAAGGGCGATGCCATTGAGCCTGAGAAAGAAATAGCGGAATTGCGTATATACCCCAATCCAGTGCGTGAAAATTTCTCGGGCGACATTGTTATGGAAGGTTTCTCGGCCGATGCTGAAGTGGTTGTCACCGATATCTCAGGCAATCTGGTTTTTAAGGCCACCTCTTTGGGCGGAAGAGTCACTTGGAATGGTAAAAATATGAATGGCATAAAAGTCAACACAGGCGTGTATTTGGTTTTGGCCAGCAATAGCGAAGGGGTTACGGGTGTTGTTGGTAAGATTTTGATTGTCAGGTAGTTTTCGGTTTTTTCACGTGGAACAACATTTTTTTGAGTAATTATGTGACGATTTTAATTGAATTGTGATGATGTAATAGGATTGACAAGGGTGGATGGTGTATTCAAATCAGAATTTATACTTATTTGACGCGGGCGTAGTCGATGTACTGGAATTGTAGTCCGCTCTTTTCGTCGGTCAACGGTTCGTAGTGCTTAATAACCGTCCATTGATGGGGATCAACCTCTGGAAAGAAGGTGTCAACCTGGTCGAACGCATGGTGGATGTGGGTGATATAAAGGCGGTTGGCTACAGATAGAAACGCCCTGTAAACCTCGCCTCCACCAATGATGAATATTTCATCCTCCTCTTGGCAAAGTGCCATCACCTGCTCCACCGAACTAGCCACCAGCATGGTTTCGGGCCATTCGCTCTGGTTTCGGCTCATGACAATATTGCGCCGTTTGGCCAACATCCCCTTTGGAAGGGCTTCCGATGTTTTGCGTCCCATCACGATGGTGTGGCCGGTGGTGATGGCTTTAAAACGCTTCAAATCTTCAGGGATGTAGATCAGTTGGTCTCCACGGTACCCGATTCCCATATTGGCATCCACAACGGCTATTAACGATACAATCATAATCAATCAATTAAACCGCTATGTCGCCCTTGATGTGGGGATGCGGATTGTAGTTTGTTAAAGAGAAATCTTCGTACTTGAATTCATCAATATGGCCAATGGCGGGATTGATGTGGAGCGTGGGCAATGGGCGTGGCGTCCGGCTCAGCTGAAGTTTCACCTGTTCGATGTGGTTGAGGTATATGTGCGCATCACCCAGGGTATGGATAAATTCACCGGGTTGGAGACCAGTCACCTGCGCCATCATCATGGTTAGCAGGGCATAGGAGGCGATGTTGAATGGCACGCCCAAAAAAATGTCGGCACTGCGCTGGTAAAGTTGGCAACTGAGTTTCCCGTTGGCCACATAAAACTGGAACAGGATGTGGCAAGGCGGCAACTGCATGTCGTCTATCTGAGCCACATTCCAAGCACAAACCAAGTGGCGGCGTGAGTCGGGGTTGTTCTTGATGGATTCAATAACCTGTGCGATCTGATCGATGTTGCCCCCCTGGTAATCGGGCCATGAGCGCCATTGGTAACCGTAGATAGGTCCCAGTTCCCCATCCTCTTTCGCCCATTCGTTCCAGATGCGTACTCCATGGTCCTGCAGGTATTGAACATTGGTGGATCCTTTAAGGAACCACAACAGCTCATGGATAATCGACTTTAGGTGAAGCTTTTTGGTGGTGAGTAGGGGGAACCCTTCGCTCAGGTCGTAACGGCTTTGGTGTCCAAAGACACTTATGGTTCCGGTTCCGGTTCGGTCGGTTTTGGTAACACCCTGGTTTAATACATGGGTCAACAAATTCAGGTATTGCTGCATGATATGTTGTTATATAACTGGGTAAATCTAAAAAAAAAATGCCAATTACGAAATTATTGTTCAGGCTTGAGGTCAATCAAACAACTGATGGGATAATGGTCCGACAAGTTTTCCTTGTGCCGCAAGAAGCCATAGGACTCGAATTGGGGCGAATGGAAAATAAAATCGATGCGGTAGGAGGGCAGAGGGCCATTGTAGGTGCCGCTGAAACCTTTGCCGCTTTCTACGAAAGCATCATTTAAACTGCCTCTTATTTTGTGGTAAACATACGAAACAGGTGTGTCGTTGAAATCGCCACATACCAGCACCGGATGGGGTGAATTGGCAATTTTTTCCGCCACAACCTCTGCCTGGGTTGAGCGCACCCGAAAGGCGGTGTTCATCTTATGCACGATATTGCTGATGCCTTCGCGCCACTCCTTGTCCGACTTGTAATTGATGCTGTCGATAAAATTCAGGTGTTGTGTTTGAAAACGAATCGATTCCAGATGGTTGTTGAAAATCCTAATTTTGGAGCCATTGACATTGACATCGGTTTGAATGCTGAAATTGGTGGTGTTTTTGAACTTGATGACATCCTTGCCGGTGATGGGATATTTGCTGAAAGTGGCTAAGCCGAAGCTGCGTCCGTTGCGCCAAACTTTGGCATATTCAATGTGGTGGTAAGGGTATTTGCCCAGTTTGTTGATGATGGCACTTTGTGAAAACTTTTTCTGACCATTGTAACTGAAAAATTCCTGAATGCACAGTATGTCCGGTGATTGATGATGAATAAACGACATGATATCCTTATCCACGTCTTCGCGTCCAATCCAGTTGTAGTAATCGAACATTCTGACGTTGAACGACATGATCGAAATAGACCGGTTTTCCACCGTTTCTGTAGCCTGTCGGCCGTTCCATTGGAATACATTGCTCCAATGGTTGAACGTAAGTACCAGCACCGTGAAAACAAATATGGCCTGCCACTTTTTCCTGGCTAACCAGATTAAGAAGAGCACCAAATTCAATATCCAAAGCATGGGGAAGGCAAAACTTGCAAAAGCCAGCAGCTTCACCTTAGCCGGGCTAATGTAAGCATTCGCCGCCGAAAGTAAAAGAGCCAACGCAAAGGCAAAGCTGATGAGTGTGAAGATTGACTTTAAAAAGCGAAGCAAAATAGATGATTTAGATTATAACTCCTGACTTGCGTCAAACAATGTTTTCTTTTCTTCTTTCGACAGGCTGTCGTAGCCGCTGGCCTTAACCTTGTCCAAAATGCGGTCAACCTCCCGTTGCCGGTTGGTTTTGATGGCATTGTACTCCATGTCGGTGAGGGGACGACGATGTGTCACTTTCATCTTCGATTTTTTTGTGAAAATTGAAGAGAAGATCGTGCTTAGTTCCGGTTCGCG
>JAGPIS010000017.1 GCA_018054835.1 Breznakibacter sp.
CGTGCCCGCCTAGAGTCATCAAACCTTTACACAAACTACAGCACAACATTGCTTAATTCTTGGACTCCTCAGAACACAAATACGGACATTCCACGCTACATCATGTCTGATCCAAACCTCAACAGCCGAAGGGTAAGTGACCGCTGGCTCGAAGATGGTTCGTTCTTGCGCCTGAAGACGTTAGAATTAGGTTATACATTACCATCAAATATCACCAAGGTTGCAAACATTGACAACCTGCGCATCTACACTGCAATGGAGAATCTGTTTACAATCACCAAGTACAAAGGATTCACACCTGATTTGGGAGAGAATAACGCACAAAACGGAGGAACAACAGGAACCATGACACGCGGTACCGATCATGGCCGTTTTCCATTGGCACGCACGATATCCCTGGGTGTTCAACTCACATTTTAAATCTTGTTGATCAATTAAATAAGGACCATCTTATTATGAACATCAAAAAAAATATAAACTCATGAAAAAAACGATATATAAATATCTAATACTGATTCCTGCTGTGTCACTAATGACGGCCTGTAATGAATCGGAATTCCTAAGCCTGAATAATCCCAACAATCAAACAGAAGAGGTTTTTTGGGTTGACGAAGCAGGCGTCCAAAATGCAATGGCCACAGTCTACTCACCCATTCGCTCCCAGATGTATGGATACTTTAGCGCAATGACCGGATTTCAGAACATGAATATCCGTGCCGATGACACTTGGGCTATTCCTGATGATCCGGAGTCATGGACCATTGGCACATTTATCAACACGCCAAACACCGACCGCTACGATTACAGCAGCCTGTACCGTTGCATTCAGCGAGCAAACGTTCTGCTTTCGAAGATTCAAAATGTGAAAATGGATGAGTCCAAAAAGAAAGAGCTGATTGCAGAGGCCCGATTCCTTCGTGGATTCACTTATTTTCTGCTGGAAATAAACTATGAGAGGGTTCCCCTTCGCACGGAACCATCGAATGAAAGCACCGACCATATCATGAAAGAGTCTGCATCGCCCGAGAACATCTGGAAACAGATCGAAGAGGATCTAAGGGCGGCAAAAGATGGGCTCCCAATTACCCGCCCCAGCAATGAAGCAGGTCGTGTAACAAAGGGTGCAGCCATTGCTCATCTGGGAAAGGCTTATATTTTCCAAAAAAAATATGCAGAGGGTGAAGCAGAACTCAAAACCATCATGCAGAGTCCCTACACTTACGATCTGGTTGAGAATCCTGACGATAACTTTACCGAGTTTACCGAAATGAACAAAGAGTCGGTATTTGAAATTGTATATGATGGCCGTTACGGCAATGGATCATGGGGTGCTGAAAGTGCAACCTCTACCCAGGGCTGCGTTCTTCCAAACTTCTTCGGACCTGAAGGATCGGGCGGATGGTTTAAAATAATGCCAGCAGCAGCAATAGTCGATAATTTTGTCAAGGAACTTCGGCCTGCAGGTTCTGATACCAAGTATGACAAACGGATGTACACCAGTTTTTATTGGAAATACTCTGACTACAAAGACGTAGTAGCCGATAGAACCTGGTTTGGAGGCAAAAACTTTGACAAAATATGGTCGGATGTGGAAGGCAAACGATTGAAAGGCCAACCAGTATTCTCGCAATTGGAGGGGCAACCTGGTCGATTCCTCTTGAGGAAATTCACCAATTTCTATCTGGATACACCATCGGCAAACAGCATGTACGATCAGAAAAACCAGAACAACAACCTTCGAGTCATGCGCTTTGCCGAAGTACTACTGCTTCATGCAGAGGCTTGTATAAAAACAAACAAACTAGCCGACGCGGCCAATGACCTGAAGAGAATACGCAACCGGGCAGGCCTGGTGGAAAAAACCTGGTCTGGGGCAGAAGAACTATGGACTGAAATGGAACATCAAAAATTCCTTGAGTTGTTCTTTGAAGGCCAACGTTTCTTCGATTTGAAAAGATGGTACACCTACGACCAGATGAAGGCGATCTTTATCAAAAACAAAAAACAAGGTGCCGAAAATTTCCTACCAAAACACTTCTGGCTGCCAATACCTCAAGGGGAACTAAATACCAATACAAAAATATCCCAACACCCATTGTGGTAACACACTCTATAAACCTAAGGATGCCGTCCTACCGGCATCCTTAGGTTTCTTCACATAAAATATTTGTTGTCGCTTAAATTTTAGTCAGATGATTATTTCAGCATTAAAACAAAGACACCTCTTATACTCAATACTAGCATTGGCATTGATTGCGGTATCACTAACCGGCTGTGACGAAAAAAGTGATGACGAACCTTCTAAAGTACCACCAGAACTGATTGGTTACATCCAGAGCGGAAATCTTCTGAAAACAGTAACCTCTGACGATGAGTTTTATAATTTCACATTTGAAGAAGGAACAATACAATTGCCGAGGGAAGAGATAGCATCAATAGAACCCAATGGTGCAGAATGGGTCACTACCGTATATTTCAAGGATGGCCGGTTTTTTCTTGTGCCAACACTGGGCGATAATTTGACAGGCTCCGTTAGAAAAGTCACATTAGATCCATCGGGTTACTGTCCACTTGCCGTTGAGTTCCATCTCTCTTTTCCTGTGGCAGGCCGGGTCAAAGCCATCGTGAAAGGGAAAAAAAGCAATGCAGGCGACATCGAACATTTTTTTGAACAAAATAGTGCAAACCAAGTAATTACAATACTCGGCCTATATTCAGACTATAAAAACAATATTGAGATTATTTTTACTGACAACCAAGGGAATGAGCGCCGAAGAATGAGTTACGAAATAACCACAGCACCACTAAATTATCTGCATCAGCTAAAAATAAGAGCCAAGAAAACCGTGCCCCAACAGATGGTGGAAGGATTGACTTTGATCAGCTTCCTGGGATCGAACGAATTGGACACCGACACTCCATTTATGATTGATGCAGAAGGGGAAATCCGTTGGCTTTTGGCATTAAAAGGACACAAAGAACTTGGCAACATCCAAACACACACAGGATTAAGTCGTTTAAAAAACGGAAATTTCCTTTGTGCAGATATTAAAACCAGCCGCATCATTGAACTGGACATGCTGGCCAATGTGGTCAAAACATGGGAGCTGCGCCCATTGGGATACAGGTTCCATCACGAAGTGACCGTTTTGCCAAACGACAATTTCCTGGTTCTTGTGGATGACGACCACAGCATCAACAGCAACGGGATTACCACAGACGAGGATGTCATCGTTGAAGTTGACCATGAAACCGGCCAAATTCGCAACAAATGGGACCTAAAAAAGTCACTTGATGAGAACCGCGAGGATCTTGTTGATCCTGCCGACTGGACTCAGGTAGACTGGGCACACAGCAACGGCATAGTTTACTCACCTGATGATGATTGCATTATTGTTTCTTGCAGATACCAAGGCATTATTAAGCTTGATCGGAACAATAATGTCAAGTGGATCCTATCGCCCCACAAAGGATGGGACAATAAAGGACTCTCAGGAAAACTGCTTCAACCGCTTGATAAGGATGGAAATTTCATTAACGACGATGCGGTGAAAAACGGAATAATCCGCCATGCCGATTTCGACTGGAGCTGGGGCGGCCACAATCCGAGCCTGCTACCCGATGGTTCATTGTTGATGTTCGACAATGGCTACTACCGACAATACTCAGGCAATAATCTTTCTGATTTTCGCAATCCGGCAAATCACAGCCGATCTGTCATCTATGAAATTGATGAAAATAAACTCACGGTTCGTCAAAAATGGCAATATGGCGAAGAACGTAAGCGTGAATGCTGGGCAGTGGCAGTATCATCAACACAGTATCTAGCTTCGAAAAACCATGTGCTATTTTGCCCCGGCGTTGGAACGATCAATACCGATGGATTTGGAGGAAAAGTAATTGAGATTAACAAAGAAACCAAAGAAGTAGTGTATGAATTGGAGTTATCCTCTCCCACCATCATGATTTTCCACCGTGCAACCAGAATACCACTATATCCTGAAACCACCTCATATCAAACACCATGAACAAATTTCTCGCTACCAGAACCTTTCTGCCCATTTTGATAATAGGTGTTTTGGGTTGCAGAATCGAGCCAACAGGCTCCGAAATCACCCCCAACAGGGTAATCCCAACGCAAAACCAGGTTGCCTATCAAGAAATGGAGTTGGTCGGTTTCATTCATTTAACAGTCAACACCTTCACAAACAAAGAGTGGGGATTTGGAGATGAACAACCGTCAATTTTCAACCCTACAGAACTGGATGCAGAACAATGGGTGTTGACAGCAAAAGCTGGAGGCATGAAACAATTGATTCTGACAGCCAAACACCACGATGGCTTTTGCCTGTGGCCAAGTAAACACACAGAACACAGCATCAAAAACAGTCCATATAAGAATGGCAAGGGAGATATTGTGGCGGAATTCGTGGAAGCTTGTCGAAAGTATGGATTGAAAGTTGGACTGTATCTCTCACCATGGGATAGGAACCACAAGGATTATGGCAAACCTGCCTATGTTCAATATTACAAGGATCAACTAAAGGAATTGTTGACCCAATATGGTGAAATCAATGAAATATGGTTTGATGGAGCCAATGGAGGGGATGGATACTATGGCGGAACCAACGAAAAAAGGAAAATTGACTCAAAAAGCTACTACGGGTGGGAAGATATTTTCCATCTGGTGAAGGAACTGCAACCCAACATCAAAATATTCTCGGATGCAGGATCCGACGTGCATTGGATTGGAAATGAAAATGGCATTGCTGGTGCAACATTTTGGTCAACCATCAGCAAGGACAGACTAACCATAGGGACATCAGAAACCGATTATTTGAACAATGGCGACCCAAATGGTGACGACTGGATCGTGGGGCAATGCGACGTCTCCATCAGGCCTGGATGGTTCTACCACGCTTCTGAAGACTCCTTGGTGAAGTCCCCCCAGCAATTGGTCGATATCTACTACAAATCAGTGGGAAGAAACGCCGTGTTGCTGATCAACCTTCCCCCCGACCAACGGGGTCTCATCCATGAAAACGACGTTGAAGCCTTGATGGGATTCTGGAATACTATAGAGGAAACCTTTTCAAACAACCTGACAAAAGGATCAAAAGTAAAGGCCAATAACACTAGGTTGAACAACAAGAAATTCGAACCAGCAAACTTACTGGACAACAATCCCTCCTCATATTGGGCAACCGACGAAAAGATTTCTCCGGCGCACATAGAATTGGAATTCCTAAAGGAAACCAATTTCGATAGGATCCTCATCCAGGAACCAATCCAGTTTGGCCAACGGATCAACAAATTTGCCATTGACATTTGGAACAAGGATGGCTGGACAACAGTATTTGAAGGCACTACCATTGGATATAAAAGATTGGTACGAATCAACCCTGTAACAACCGAAAAAATGCGGCTGAGAATTATTGAAGCAAACAACACAGTTGCCTTATCCAATCTGGGTCTTTTCAAATCATCCCAAAAAGAAAGCGATCGTTTATAGAACGGGCATACTCATACCGGGAAACTTAAATTCCATCCCCCCCTATCAAACAACAAATTTCAAACTTTAGAAAAGCAGACCTATTATTACGGCTGCTTTTCTTGCTTAGATAAAGCAACAACCCTTAACGCAACAAAACAATTGTTGCGCTTCAGCAAACACTCCCATCAGCTGCTGTCTGTAATGATCAACCTCTCCAACATGACAACATCACATGGAGGATCGGCAACAACAGTGATAATGCGCAACAAGGTGCCCGATTTTGAATAAAAAGCCATATTTTTAAGCATCAAAAAATGAACAATGAAAAGCACTCCCAACCATCTGATCGGCGCAATTGTTTTCACACTCCTGCCTATGACACTAATTGCACAACCACTGCTACAACAAAGAATTGACCAGAACTGGCTGTTCCGGCAACAGGCCATCGGAACATGGCACCCAGCCACGGTTCCCGGAACGGTGCACACCGACCTGTTGGACAACGGAATGATTGAAGATCCCTTTTTCCGCACCAACGAGCAATCCCTTCAATGGATCGACAAGGTCAATTGGGAGTACAAATGCACCTTCAGGGCTGGCGAGGAGCTGACCAACAAGGAGATTGTCAATTTGGTTTTCAAGGGACTCGACACTTATGCCTCAGTCTATTTGAATTCGGAGAAAATCATGGAAGCCAACAACATGCACCGCACCTGGCGCACCAGCATCAAAAACAAGCTTAAACCAGGAGAAAACGAACTCCACATCATTTTTGACTCCCCCATCATGCGAGGACTCGATGAGCTGAACAACTACGGCTTGCTATTACCTGCCAGCAACGACCAGAGCGAAAATGGCGGAATGGGCAAAAACCGGGTGAGCGTCTTCACCCGCAAGGCGGGCTACCACTATGGGTGGGACTGGGGACCAAGGTTTGTCACTTCGGGCATCTGGCGCGACGTGGTCATTGAAGCGTGTGACCAAATGAAAATTGAAGACCTGTATATCAAACAGGATCAAATCAGCAAAAAAGAGGCGCACATCACAGCCAAGGCCAACCTCAACAACCTCAAGGAAGGCAGCTACCAGGTGAAACTAGTGGATTTGCAGGCGAACAAAACCATCCAAACTGTCACAACCAAGATGTCGGAAGGCGACCAGACGGTTGACATCCCTGTTATCCTTAAAAACCCAAGGCTCTGGTGGCCTGCCGGCATGGGCGACCAAAACCTGTACCGGTTCGAAGTGCAAATATTCCAAAACAACCTATTGGTAGCCAGCAAAACCACTACCTCCGGTTTGAGAACCATCGAGCTGGTGCGTGAAAAGGATGCCCAAGGCGAATCATTCTATTTTAAAGTGAATGGCATTCCTGTGTTTGCCAAAGGTGCCAACTACATCCCCAACGACAGCTTCCTGCCAAGGGTGAGCCGAGCCGACTACGAAAAAGTGGTGGCCGATGCCGTTGATGCCAACATGAACATGCTGCGCATCTGGGGTGGTGGCATCTACGAAGACGATTACTTTTATGAGTTATGCGACAGGAATGGCATCCTAGTTTGGCAGGATTTCATGTTTGCCTGCTCCATGTATCCCGGCAACGAGGCATTTTTGAAAAACGCGAAAGCCGAGGTGGCCGACAACGTTACCCGGCTGCGCAATCACCCTTGCATCGCCCTGTGGTGTGGCAACAACGAGATCAACACTGCCTGGAATTTTTACGGCAAGGAAGGATGGGGTTGGAAACAACAATACACGCCCGAACAGCAGCAGCAGATCAACGAGGCCTATCTGGCTATTTTCCATGAAGTAATCCCTTCTGTATTAAAAAATCTCTCCCATGACATCGCCTATTGGCCCTCGTCGCCACAAGCGGGCTATGAACCACAACAACATGCCAGCTACGAAACCACATCGGGCGACATGCACTATTGGGGCGTTTGGCATGGCTTGCACCCATTCTCCGATTTCGACAAATATAAAGCCCGATTCATGAGCGAATGCGGATTCCAGTCGTTCCCCGAATTTGAAACAGTGAAGAGGTATGCCATCCCCGAGGATTTCGACATTGAGTCAACGGTGATGTCGGCACACCAACGAAGCGGAATCGGCAACCTGCGCATCAGGGAGTACATGGGCTGGGACTATCAGGTTCCGGCAGATTTTGAACAGTTCCTTTACATGAGCCAAGTACTTCAAGCCAAGGGCATCAAGGCCGCCATCGAAGCACACCGCCGCGCACGCCCTTACTGCATGGGCACGCTCTACTGGCAAATCAACGACTGCTGGCCGGTAGCAAGCTGGAGCAGCACCGACTATTACCACAACTGGAAAGCCATGCACTACATGGCCCGCAAAGCATTTGCCCCGGTGACCATCAGCCTGGTTGAAGAGGATAACCAATTGAAAATCCATGCCATCTCCGACAAGCTGAAGGATTTCAAGTCAACCCTTACCATATCCTTGATTGATTTCAACGGACAAACAATCAAAACCACCACCCAACCCGTTTCGGTCAAGGCAGCAACATCCGAAATCATTAAAACCCTGGCGGTGGATGAATTGATTGCAAGTGCCAACCGAAATCAGCTCTTCTTGAAAGTCACACTAACCAATGGCAAGAAGATTGTGGCGCAAGGCCTGCACTATTTCGAATTGCCCAAGAACATGGCACTGGAGCAATCCGAAATAAAAACGGAAGTGACGGCATCATCACAAGGAATGGTATCCATCAAACTGACATCGGACAAACTGGTGAAAGACCTGATGCTCTCCATCCCCGGGCAATTCACTCATTTCAGCGACAACTATTTTGACTTGTTGCCGGAAGAAAGCGTCACCGTCACACTAAAAACCGACCTGACGGCCGAACAGGTGAAAAGCCGACTCAGATTAAGGCATTTGATAGGCAATAAATATTAGTCATACAAATCAGCCATTAAGACTTGGGAACCATCAAAAGTAACAACAAAAGTGTCGCTTCACACGATGAATTGCGGATAGGACAGACTCCCAGAAAATAGAAAAAAAGAGGTGAAACAGGAATATTTCCCGTTTCACCTCTTTTTTTAGTTGCTGGCTAAACCTAAACGAACATCATCAACCACAACATCAGAAGAACCTTTATTCTCGAAAACCACTTTAACCGTCCGCTTATTATGTGCCGCTTCGGGCAAGGTACCAAACAAAATATCAGATTGGATATAACCGGTTCCGCCACCCTTGACAACTAGTTTCTTTTGAGTTTCAGCAATCCCTTTCACGGGCAAAAGGTCTTCAACAGTCACATTCAACTCCCCATCGCCTTTCGACCAGAAACTAAGCTGATAGTCACTGCTGTGGTCAAGATACAAGTACTGCTCCACAAATGCGCCTGGTGGGACCGTTAACGTTTGGGTTCCGGAACGAGCACCTTCTTTCCCAACCAGGGCAGTGCCTTCCCAAGGAAATAAGGTATCAGAATATTCAAAGCCAGGATTGGGCATCAGGTTACCCTTCTCAAGATCCCATTGATAGCATCGCACATAATCTACCTCCATGCTAGTACCGTTGAGGCCATAAGCGCCCAAGAAGAGGTTCATGGCATGGTTGGGTGATTTGATGTCGTGCTTATCCCACCATTGGTGAACCAATTCACCATCGATAAAAAATTTAAGGCCAGCTGGCGACCAAAGCATGGAGTGCACAACCCATTCGCCTTTAAAAGAGCCTTTGTGGATATAATGTCCAATGTTGCGCTCAAATTTACCATTGGCATCAACGTTACCATGCAGCACAATCTCCGTTGTAATGTATTCGCACAAATCAATTTCAAAAACTTGCCCGCGTGGACGTACGCCTTCCACACCTTCCACAAGGGAACCCCGCTCAAGATAGTATTTGAGATCGGGGCCTGGAGAATCGAACCAAAAAGCCAAATTGACCCTATCCCCTTCTTTGCCGTAATCCCTTCGAATACGCGCTTCGTAATAGCCGCCAACGATATTATTGACAAAATCATGATCACGTTCCCAGTTATAAGTTTGAATAGACGAAATCTGCCGGTCCGACCCAGGATAGATCTTGTCGGTTGCCTTCAGGACGATTGACGATCCTGTCATTTGATAATCGCACGCTGGAATTTCACGTTTTTGAAAAGCATTCAATGCAGCGGCATTAAACCAGTCGAGCGAGGAAAAATAACGGTTCCACCATTTGATGGTATCCAACGACGCGCCATTGAACTCATCATTCCAAACAAGTTCCATACCTACCGGCAAAGCCTTGCTGCTTGAAGTATCAGATGAGGTTAGAGGATCAATTTTGGCGCCCTCCTGGGCACTCACCAACAAGGAGTGCATGCATAAGATTGCCAGAACAAAAAAATGAGGTAAAAGCCGTTTCATAAATGAATGTATAGGAGATTTGTAAATACACAATTATTAAGGACAGGAATTAAAATTTATAAAATTGGGTAATGAAGCATTTACTCGCCATCTATACCCAAAATGACATTTTATTCCACCACCTTTTCAAATCCGGCATCCTTCATATCCACGATCAAGGTGAAACCGATTTGCGCAATGGTGACATATAGTTTTTTATCGCCACGGATCTCTGAGATCTGGCCTTCCACGCCAGTCAGAGCACCAGAAGTGATGCGCACCATCTCCCCCACATTGAAGATACCCTTTTTCAACTCGAAATTGAGTTTACTCTCAACGGCACTGCGCATATTCTCAATCTCTTTTTCGGGAATGATGGCAGGCTTGCCTTTATCGCACACAAAAGCCACCACCCCATGAACAGTAAAAACTTCCTTCCGCTTGGCCGGCTCAAGCTTAACAAAAATATAGGAATTGATAAGCGGTACATCCACCCATTTTTTACGGTCGCTCCATTGCCTCAGCTCTTTGCGCAAAGGCAAATAGGCAACAAATTGTTGCTGCACAAGCAGATCCAATATCTTTTTTTCGCATCGCGATTTGGTATAGAGGGCATACCACTTCTGTTCCACTGATTTTTCCAAGATTATAAAATTAGATCAACACAACGTTCTTCTTTGCTCAATCCACTAGGGGATCAAACATAAAGTTAACAAAAGCATCAATATAAAATACACTTTTACAACAGCAAGACGATCAAAAAAACGTATAACCCAACAAATGAAACAGTTAATTTTATTGCAAAAGATCAAAATCTATTACCTCAGGCTTGGCTTCACAAACGCGGGCATCCTCGCAGCGAATGGTACGACCAGGGAATTTCTTGATCAGGTTATAATTGTGGGTGGCCATCACCACGGTTTTGCCATCTTTACTGATGCGGTGCAACAGTTTCAGCAGATCGTCGGAGGTTTCTGGATCAAGGTTTCCAGTGGGTTCATCGGCCAGAATCAGTTCGGGCGAATTCAAAAGCGAACGAGCAATGGCAATGCGTTGCTGCTCACCACCAGAAAGCTGGTGCGGCATTTTGTACCCTTTATTCTCCATATCCACCAAATCCAGAACTTCCCTGATGCGCCGATCCATCTCCTTGCGGTTTTTCCAGTCGGTGGCCTTCAATACAAAAAAAAGATTGTCATACACCGAACGGTCTGACAACAGCTGGAAATCTTGAAAGATGATGCCCATATTTCGCCTCAAAAAAGGCACCTGTTTTGTCTTGAGGCGCTTCAAATCATAACCTGCCACAAAAGCCTCTCCTTCAAGCAGTGGCAGTTCGCAATAGAGGGTTTTCAATAGGCTCGACTTGCCACTTCCCACCTTTCCGATCAAATAGACGAATTCACCAGGCGTGATGGCTAAATCCACATCGCGCAAAACCACATTTTCGCTCTGGCGGATCAAGACATTGGATAGTTCAATGATATTATTATTCTCGGTCAATGTTTTCTTTTCCATATTTTCAAGTAAAAAGCAATTCTCATTATTAATCCAATCAACGGAAAATACCAGCCTTGCGCAAAGCCCGTTGGTATTTTGCGGCATTTTGTTGATGCTGGTTCAGGGTAACGGCAAAATTATGATACCCCGAAAAATCATCCTTGGCACACATATAAAGATAACGGTGTGGCTGGGCATTCAAAACAGCATCGATACCACCCACCGAAGGGATCCTAATGGGGCCTGGGGGTAATCCTGCATGACGGTAGGTGTTATAAGGAGAATCAACACCAAGATCCTTTTTCAGAATCCGCCGGATGGCGAAATCACCCAGGGCAAATTTCACCGTTGGGTCGGCTTGCAAGGGCATATTAATTTTTAAGCGGTTAAGATACAACCCAGCCACAACCGGCTTCTCATCGCCTTTGATGGTCTCCTCGTCCACAATGGAAGCCAGTGTTGAAACTTCTATGGGAGTCAACCCCAGTGAATCAGCCTTCTGCATGCGTGCAGCATTCCAAAAACGGCCATGCTCCTTGTGCATCCGTTGAAGCCATTGACTGGAGGAGGTGTTCCAAAAAAACTCATAGGTGTCGGGAATAAAAAGGGCAGGCAAGGTTTCGGGGTTAAAACCCATAGAAAGAATCAACGAATCGTTGTTCAATACTTGCAGCACAGAGACCGAATCGGCCTCAATCTTCCGGGAGACGATCCCTGCCAGCTGAGGGAGGGTTCGAACATTATTAAATGTTAGCTGAACAGGGCTTTGCGCTCCCCTGCGGAGCAACGACACCAAATGGTAGTTGTTCATGCCTTGGGAAACCTTATAACGGCCTGCCTTCACCATTTTGTCGTACCCAAAAAGCCGGGCAACCGAGGTGAAGCTCTTCTCATTTTTCAACCATCTTTGGTAGGTCAAAAGCTGCACCACATCCTCAAGATCTGAGCCTGTGGGAATATAAAGATAATCAACAGCTTGAGATCCGAGCTGTAGGTTTGGTTGCAAGAACCACCGATAATATTTGGTACCAGCCACAACGGCACCCAATAGGATCAGGGCAAACAGGAGGATTTTTACTTTTCCTGGTTTTTTGAGTTTATATCGAGTAACAATAGCCATAAAATAATGAATTTGCCGAAATTTAATAAATTATCGGGTTTGAGATCAATATGGAACGAAATAAATAGAGACAGGAGGGTCATAAAAAAACCCGATTCGCATAAAGGAACCGGGTTTTATAAGAATTAACCTGTTATTTTATCCCAGATAAGTTTTCAACAACTTGCTCCTGGAGGTGTGGCGTAGGCGGCGGATAGCCTTTTCCTTGATCTGGCGAACACGTTCGCGAGTCAAGCCAAAACGTTCACCAATCTCTTCAAGAGTCATCTCCTGGCATCCGATACCAAAAAAGAGCTTGATAATATCACTCTCCCGTTCGGTCAGTGTGGCCAGCGAGCGTTCAATTTCGCGCGACAGGGACTCATTGATCAAAGCGCGGTCGGCGTTTGGAGAATCACTATTGACCAAAACATCGAGCAAACTATTGTCTTCACCTTCCACAAAAGGAGCATCCACAGAGATATGACGACCCGAAACACGCAGAGTATCTGCCACTTTATCAGCAGGCAATTCCAGCTGGTCGGCCAACTCCTCGGGAGATGGTTTGCGTTCGTTTTCTTGCTCGAACTTGGAATAAGCCTTATTGATTTTATTCAACGACCCAACCTGGTTCAGGGGCAAACGCACGATACGCGACTGCTCAGCCAAAGCCTGGAGAATGGATTGACGAATCCACCATACGGCATAAGAAATAAATTTGAAACCACGCGTCTCATCGAATTTTTCGGCAGCTTTGATCAATCCCAAATTCCCTTCGTTGATCAAGTCAGGTAAGCTTAACCCCTGATTTTGATACTGTTTGGCCACCGAGACAACGAAACGCAGGTTCGCCCGGGTCAGTTTCTCCAAGGCAGTTTGATCGCCTTTCTTGATCCGCTGAGCCAACTCCACTTCTTCTTCTACCGAAATAAGTTCTTCCCGTCCAATCTCCTGCAGATATTTATCTAAAGAAGCGCTTTCGCGATTAGTAATTGATTTTGTTATCTTTAATTGTCTCATATCCCTTGTGCAAAAATACGCGCAAAATTAATATAAATATATATATTAAACAACACAGCGCGGCACCAAGTTGCTATTCTTCCAGGTTAATTGCATAATAAGCCACCCGACCGTTGGGATAAATCCCTGTAAGGAAAAGTCCTTCATTGGCTGTTGCAACAATCCGTTCAAAATCCTGCACGCTGGTAACCGGCATCCGGTTTGCTTTTGTTATAATAAATCCATTCTGAATCCCATTCTGTTTGAGTTTCCCCTCATTGAGTTTAACAATTTTCAGGCCATAGTTGATTCTTAAAGCTTTTTTATCATCCGTACCCACTTCTTCAAAAATGGCGCCCAAAAGCTTGTTTTTATCCGAGACTTTTACAATTTCGGTCGTACCCCTAATACTACGTAAAGTTACGGTAAAATGTTTCATTTTCCCAGAACGGATTACACCAATCTTCACCTTGTCGCCTGGACGCAGGCGGCCAATCCGCTCCTGAAGCTGGGGCACCGTATTAACAGTTTCGTTATCGACCGACACAATCACATCCTCTTCCTCGATGCCGGCTTCCTTGGCACCGCCACCGTCGGATACTGCTGCCACCAGCACACCCGCCACGTTGTCGAGCTTAAGCCGCTCCTGTATCTTTTTGTCAACATCCACAATGCTCACACCCAACAAGCCACGCTGAACTTCGCCATATTGTTTCAAATCTTCGGAAACTTTGCGGGCAATATTGGCCGGTACAGCAAATGAATAACCGGTAAAGGAGCCTGTGCGCGAAGCAATGGCTGTATTGATACCAATCAATTCACCACGGGTATTCACCAAAGCACCGCCACTATTGCCGGGATTTACGGCAGCATCGGTTTGTATAAAGGACTCGATGCCCATGCTGGTTCCGCCACTGGCCAAAATACCGATGTTGCGCGATTTGGCACTGACAATACCGGCAGTCACCGTGCTGGTGAGGTTGAACGGATTGCCCACGGCTAAAACCCATTCGCCCACCTTTATTTGATCCGAATCGCCAAAGGAGAGGAACACCAAACCATTGGCGTCAATCTTCAGCAAGGCGATATCGGTAGTGGGATCGGCACCTACCAAGGTGGCTTTAAAGCTTCGGCGGTCGTTCAGCACCACCTCGATCTCATCGGCTCCATTGACCACATGGTTGTTGGTGATGATATAACCATCGTTGCTGATGATCACTCCAGAACCGGAACCTTCAACAGGCTGTGGTTGGGAAAAGCCGCGTGGCCCAAAGAAAAACTCATAAAGAGGATTCTCCTGATAACCAGTATTAACCGTACTAACCGTCTTCACATGCACCACGGCATTAACACTAATCTCTGCTGCAACAGTAAAATCAACGCTTCCTTGCAACAACCCACTATCACCGGAAGTGAAACGGGTGGCTAAAGGTCGCTGTTCAACAAGGGGTTGATGGGTTGGTTCACTTTTTTGGAGCCGCGAAAAAACAAATGCGCCAACAAATGCTCCAAACCCTGCAATAAATACAATTGCTAAAATCTTTTTTGCATTCATAACTAATTGTTTTTAATCATTATCAAAATGTCAACAAAACATACTAACCTCTGATACAAAAACTATGTTTCGAATCATTCAGAAACGATAGTTCTCCACAAAAATGATCAAAAACCAGGCAAAAAACACCTCATCATCGAACAATCGAACCACCAGCGCCTATTTTTAACCTCCCTTTAACGGTTTTTTCCACAAAGGGGAACAAAATAGTTAACAGAACCTTAATGGCAACAAGTTAGTTTAGAACAAGCCTACCTGACAAAAAACAGTTGTCCGATCAATCGCCCAAATGCTTGTCGGCCATGGCGCCAAACTCGCCAACCAAATTAATCAGGTTATCAATGGTCATTTGATTCAACTCCGTCATCAACATCACCTCTTCGGGCGGAAGGCCATTTTGGAGCGCCTTGAGAGCCAAACGGCGGACGGCTGCCACGCTACCTTTCTGGTATCCCCGAGCAAAACCCTTTTCCAAACCCAGCTCCATCCCTTTTTCAACACCGCGACGAAAACCACGCTCTTCGGCCTCGCAACTGATACCTTTTTTCACTTCTATGGCCGATTTATACTTGTTGTATTCAAATATCTCCTTTTCGGAACAGGCATCCACCCGACAATTATTGATGGCAGTCATTATCTCGGCATCACCCGTGAACGAGGCGGGAACCTCAAGAGTATGTTCGCTCACCTGATGGAAATAGTTCAACCAGCGGGTCTGTTTTGAATCGGCTTCCTGAAGGCGAGAACCCATTTTAGGCAACTCCACAAAAACAAGATGAAACCCATTCAATACCTTACGGGAATGAGCCTCTTCAACTACCTCATAATAATGATAATAGTGTTCCTTTTCATATTCAAACACATCATTGACCAATGCAATACCAAACACCGGCAGGTCATATTCCGTAACCTGGATTTGATTCTGATAGCGAATGTAAGCTTTGTCGGAATCAAATAAAACACTTTGCAAAAAGCCATCGGTCCACATGACCTGGAACAAAACCATAAAACGTCCACCCGATTGACTGGTACACTCCACCACAAGCGATGGCGTGCGGAATACCGGATAGACAAAGGAATCGGAATTGGGATGAATAGTCACCTCTTCGGCAAAGTAAGAACCGTTTTGCGGCAACAAACAATTAATTAAACTTTTGCACAACTGCGGGTTTTGACCGAATACTTTTTGTATGGCCAACTCATTTTTGGGATCGAGATATTTCATAGGATTCTGATTTAGTACAATAAATATAACAAAAAACAACAATACCTTAACCAATAACTATTTAAAAACAATCCCCAAACATGTTTTGTTATCCCGGACATGAAAAAATCAAGGTTTCCATCTGACATTAATCATATAGGAAAAACTTTGCCCCATTGTATTATTCACTATTTTTGAAAAGAGCTAACAAATCGAAAAAAGAAATTTATGAAAACACTATCAGCGCACGATTACATAGAGCGGGAAGAAAAATATGGCGCCCACAACTACCATCCACTACCGGTGGTATTGGAACGGGGTGCCGGGATTTTTGTTTGGGACGTGGACGGCAAACGCTATTTTGATTTCCTGTCGGCATATTCGGCAGTCAACCAAGGACATTGCCACCCCGCCATCATCAAGGCTTTGATCGACCAGGCACAGAAAATCACCTTGACCTCACGGGCTTTCTTCAACAGTGTATTGGGCGAATACGAAGAGTATGTGACCAACTACTTTGGGTACGACAAGGTACTGCCCATGAATACCGGCGCCGAGGCCGATGAGACTGCCCTAAAACTATGCCGAAAATGGGCTTACGAAAAGAAAGGCATTGCAGAAAATGAAGCCAAGATCATCGTGTGCGAAGGCAACTTCCATGGACGCACCATCACCATTGTCTCCATGAGCACCGACCCGGACTCCTACAAAGGGTTTGGCCCCTACACGCCAGGGTTTATCACCATTCCCTACAACGACATCGAAGCCTTGAAAGAAGCCTTGAAAGACAGCAACGTGGCAGGCTTCCTTCTGGAACCCATACAGGGCGAGGCCGGGGTTTTTGTTCCGGATGAGGGATACCTGAAGCAGGCCTACGAATTGTGCAAAGCCAAAAATGTGCTGTTCATGGCCGATGAAGTGCAGACAGGCATTGCCCGTACCGGCAAACTACTGGCCTGCGACCACGAAGGAGTGCGCCCCGACATTCTGATCCTGGGCAAAGCCATATCGGGCGGCGTATTCCCGGTATCGGCTGTATTGGCCGATGACGAGATCATGCTGGTGATCAAACCCGGCGAGCATGGCTCCACCTTTGGTGGAAACCCACTGGCTTGCAAGGTGGCCATTGCAGCGCTGGAAGTGGTTAAAAATGAAAAGCTGGCAGAAAATGCCGAGCGCCTGGGAAAAATATTCCGCGAGGAGATTGGCAAAATCCAAACGGACATGATCGAACTGGTTCGTGGCAAAGGCCTGCTCAATGCGGTGGTGATCAAACCCAAGGAGGGCAAAACCGCATGGGATGTCTGCATGGCGATGAAGGAAAACGGCTTGATAGCCAAACCAACCCATGGCCACATCATCCGGTTTGCACCCCCATTGGTGATCAACGAAGAACAATTGCGCGAAGCCATCGAAATCATCAAAAAAACAATACTGGCATTTTAAAACAACGAAATCATATTACATAATTTGTAAGAGAGGGACTGCTTGGTGATTTTAACCAACAGTCCCTTTTTAAGGCTACCAACAACATTAAAACCCTGAGGGCGAAGTTGCAAAACAATGGGAAAACCCAAATCTGTCATACAAATACACCTCCACAAAAAATAACAACCAGCAGGACTATATGAAAAAACATTCCTTTGCGGAATTTTTAATGATGCTTTTTTCATCAAACTAAAACAGACTAGCTCAACTATTTAGCCCCTATCCCAGCAAAAACAGGAAAGCCCCTTCCCTCGGAAACAAAAAATTTCTTCAACAAAAAGTTGACAAATGTTGGTTTATATTAAAAACAGCTCTATATTTGTATCAAATCTTTTTTCATAGATTTGGGTTAGGTTAGAAAAGGGGATCAAACAACGGTTTGGTGCCCTTTTTTTATTCCCACTCGCCATTCCAACTCCTTCGTACACTTGCCGCGCCAACATCTGTAACGTTTTTCACATATTTAACAACCGGATTTTTGCCAAACATGATTTTTGTTGTATTTTCACCCGAACGAGCTTTCATTATCGATCAACAAAATGGAAAACCATCAGGATGTCATATCTTTTTTATTGAGGCTGACAGCCTTGGAGCCAAAACCTTTTGATGGCAGTGAATCGTGGTGGGCATTACCCGTCACACACATAGCAGAAGAAGCACAACGTCAAGGGGTTGCCCCATGGATTCACCACCAGCTTGACCAATATTACACTAGCGAACAATCGTTGCAACCCTTAAAAGCAGCCTTGAAACCGTCGCTCTTTTCAACCCTGGCGGCCAATGAAATGAACATAGCCCTTTTGAAGGAGATCCAGGCTCTGCTGGCAAGTCACCACATACAACCAACAACCTTAAAAGGCATTTCACTGGTGATGAACCTCTATCCCGATCCATCGCTGCGCCCCATTGGCGATTTGGACCTCTATATCAATCCCGACAAAGTGTTTCAAGCCCGCGACCTATTGGTCAAACAAGGCGCCAAGGCTTCTGCCCCACCTCTATCACCGCTGCACGAAGCCAACCATGCCCATGTGCGGTCGCTGACCTACAAAGGTCGGCTGGTGGAGTTTCACCAGAGGTTGTATGATGTGGGCAACGCATGGAATCCGAGCACAAATTTGGAAACAGCCATTGAAACCTTTAATTTCCGAGGACAAAATTACCACCGACTCAACAAGGTACTACTGGCTTACCACCTTATAACCCACCTGGCCTACAACATGAAGATGGGTGGTTGCCGATTGGGCTGGTTCGTTGATATTGCACTGCTCTTTTCACAAGAAAACGAAAACGCCCATTTGTTATGCCAAAAGGTGATGCAAGTGAACGCGAAAGCCAACCAGTCGATGGAGGCAGTGATAAGTTATGCCATGTCCCTAATGGCGAGCCCGGCATGCGAGTCGCTCCAAAATCATCAAAATTTGAAACCGGCAGAAATACCGGCTCGAATACTGACCGAATCGAATGAAATCACCCAGAACCATAAAAAAATTGTTTTGCGCAACATCGTTCAAACTCCAGGTTTCGTCCATAAAACAACATTGCTGTTCAGGGAGTTTTTCCCAACACGGGAATACATGAACCATTTCTACAATATAAAATCCAACACAGGCTTGATATTTGCCTACCTGAAACGGCTAACCAACATTGGAAAATAAAATACACTAATCAACATATCAATTACATATGAGCAACCCACTATTATCAACATTCGACACACTACACCAAACGATACCATTCTCCACCATTGAGACTGAACACTTCATGCCGGCTTTTGAACAGGCATTTGCCCACGGACGCCAAGAGATAGCAGCCATCATCGCTTCGCCCGAGAACCCGACATTTGAAAACACGGTGGTCGCACTGGAGCAAACCGGCAAACAACTGTCGTTGGTGAGCAGCATACTTTTCAACCTGAACCACGCCCACACCAGCGAAGCCATCCAAGAGGCGGCTCGCACCGTTTCGCCCATGCTCACCCAATATTCCAACGACATCTGGATGAATAAGCAACTGTTCGAACGGGTACAAAGCGTTTATGAATCGCGCCACCAACTCACCTTGCGCGTTGACGAGCAAAAAC
>JAGPIS010000129.1 GCA_018054835.1 Breznakibacter sp.
GGACTGCATGTGGGTCACCCGCTGGGATACATAGCCTCGGATATCTACAGCCGTTTCAAACGCCTCAATGGTTTCAATGTGCTTCATCCTATGGGTTACGATGCGTATGGTTTGCCTGCCGAACAATATGCCATACAAACAGGTCAGCATCCGGCAGTGACCACCGAAAAAAACATTGCCCGCTACCGCGAGCAGCTCGATAAAATAGGTTTCTGTTACGATTGGGAGCGCGAGGTGAAAACCTGTGAACCCGATTATTATCATTGGACCCAGTGGGCATTCATCCAGATGTTCAATCACTATTTTTGCAAACAAACCCAGAAGGCCTTGCCAGTGGCCGAATTGGTGAAGCGCTTTTCCTCTCAGGGGACACTTGGGTTGGATGCCGCTTGTACCGAAGATCTTTCCTTTACGGCAGATGAGTGGAATGGCATGTCGGAAAAGGAACAGCAGAAAACGCTGTTGAACTACCGCTTGGCATATTTGGCCGACACCATGGTTAACTGGTGCCCCGCTTTGGGCACTGTGTTGGCCAACGATGAGGTGAAGGATGGCCTCTCGGTGCGCGGCGGTCATGAAGTGGAACAAAAACTGATGCGTCAGTGGTTGTTGCGGGTCTCTGCCTATGCGCCCCGTTTGCTTAATGGGCTCGACAACATCGACTGGACCGATTCGCTGAAAGAGGTGCAACGCAACTGGATTGGTCGCAGCGAAGGTGCTGAGATGGATTTCAAGGTGAAGGATTTCGATGTGAACATGCGTATCTTCACCACCCGCGCCGACACGGTTTTTGGTGTCACCTTCATGGTGTTGGCTCCTGAGAGTGACCTGGTCGATCAGTTGACCACTGCCGCGTGTCGCCAAGCAGTCGATGATTACCGCGAAGAGACAAAAAAACGCACTGAAAGGGAACGTTTGGCCGAAGTGAAACGTGTTACCGGTGTCTTTACCGGGGCCTACGCCGTCAACCCTCTCACTGGTCAGGAAATTCCAGTTTGGGTGAGTGATTACGTGTTGGCTGGTTATGGTACTGGCGCAATCATGGCTGTTCCTGCGCACGATACGCGCGACTTTGCCTTTGCCCGCCAGTTCAACCTCCCCATCGTGCAGGTAGTGGTGCCCGAAGGTGAAATCGCATCCGACCCGCAAACCTGGCCCGATGCCATCGACAGCAAAGCCGGTACCATGGTCAATTCCGGATTTATAAATGGATTAAGCGTACCCGAAGCGATCGAAAAAACAAAGCAATATATTAAAGAAAAGGGCATTGGCCAGGTGAAGGTAAATTACCGTCTGCGCGATGCTATTTTCAGCCGCCAACGATATTGGGGGGAGCCATTCCCTGTTTATTACAAGGAAGGCATGCCTTATATGCTCGATGAATCGAAGCTGCCATTGCAGTTGCCCGAAATTGATAAATACCTGCCCACCGAAAAAGGTGAGCCACCATTGGGACGCGCGCAAAACTGGTTGAGTGACGAAGGGTATCCTTTGGAGCTGAACACAATGCCTGGTTTTGCAGGTTCTTCGGCCTATTACCTCCGGTATATGGATCCTAAAAACACAACGGCTTTGGTGGGCAAGGAGGCCAATGAATATTGGCAGGATGTGGATTTGTACATCGGGGGCACTGAACATGCCACTGGTCACCTGATCTATAGCCGTTTCTGGAACAAATTCCTCTTCGACCTGGGTGTTGTTGTGAAGGATGAACCCTTCAAGAAGCTGATCAATCAGGGGATGATTCAAGGACGTTCCAACTTCGTTTACCGCGTAAAGGGAACCAATCAATTTGTTTCGCTCAACCTGATCAAGGATTATGAGGTGAGCGCCATTCATGTGGATGTGAATATTGTGCACAACGATGTTCTCGATATGGAGGCTTTCCGCTTGTGGAACCCCGAGTATGCCAATGCCGAGTTTGTGTTGGAAGATGGCAAGTATGTCTGCGGATGGGCAGTTGAAAAAATGTCCAAGTCGATGTTCAACGTGGTGAACCCCGACGATATTGTGGACCATTATGGTGCCGACACATTGCGTCTTTACGAGATGTTCCTGGGGCCACTGGAGCAGTCAAAACCTTGGGATACCAATGGTATTGATGGTGTGCACAAGTTCCTTCGCCGTGCATGGCGCCTGTTCCACAACCAAGAGGGCGTGTTGTCGGTTTCCGATGGTGAGCCTACCGCCGCCGAAATGAAAGTGTTGCACCGCACCATCAAAAAAATCAACGACGATATTGAGCGGTTCTCATTCAATACCTGTGTAAGCCAATTTATGATTTGCGCGAATGATCTGACTGACCTTAAGTGCAATAAACGGGCTGTATTGGAAGCATTCACCATTCTATTGGCGCCTTTCGCCCCACATATGGCCGAAGAGTTGTGGTTCCAATTGGGACATGGCCGAACTGTTTGTGATGCGCAATGGCCTGCTTTCGATGCAAAATATTTGGAGGAAAGCTCATTCAACTATCCTGTTTCGTTCAACGGCAAGACCCGTTTCACCTTGGAATTACCAGTTGATATGGGCGTGAAGGAGATTGAAACGGTGGCATTGGGACACGAAACAACCGTTAAGTGGCTCGAAGGCCAACCGGTTAAAAAAATGATTGTGATCCCTAAAAAGATTATCAATATCGTTTTTTAATTATTTCACTTATATTCCGATGCAGCTTTGTCTGTATCGGAATTTTTTGTATTTTTTCAAGTTTTCGTTTAGAAATGAGCTATTAGCATACCTTTCTAGTATGCAGTAGTTAATTTTTTTTGCGAGTTCCATCTTGCCCAATAAACATGAAATTATCATATGAAGCAAAGAAGAATTTTGATTTGGGTTCTAGGTATTGCCGCCTTTGTGGTTATTGCCATCTATTATTTCAATGAACGTTTGAACTGGTTGAAAATTACCTTTTCAACCATCGATACCATGACGGTTGTCGAAATGGCTCCCATAGAATTGTTGTACGACATACCCAAAGATTCATTTCTGATAGAGGAGTACGGTGTTCAACGCAATCAAAACATTTCCGACATATTGCTCCGTTCTGGCGTCGATTACCCTACCATTCATAGTTTGGTGGTGGCCTCCGACTCTGTTTTCGATGTCAGGAAGATTAAGGTGGGGCAGCCCTACACCCTTTTTTATTCGCCCGATTCCCTGCGCCGGTTGCGCTTTTTTGTTTATGGAATTGACAATACTGACTATGTGGTCTATTCATTGGGCGATTCCGTTTCGGCCGTTCGGAAGTCAAAGCCGGTCACGGTAGTTGACAAGAGTGCTGCCGCCAGAATAGAGAGCAGTCTTTGGAATGCCATCACCGGCAAGGGGTTGACTCCTGCGTTGGCACTTGAGTTATCCGAAATATTTGCCTGGACCGTCGATTTCTTTGGTATTGAGAAGGGTGATTATTTCAAGGTATTGTACCAGGAGCGTTTCGTGGATTCGACATCCATAGGGGTAGGTCAAATCAAAGCCGCTCTGTTCCGCCACCACAACCGCAGTTATTATGCCTTTCTTTTCGATGAGGATGGTGAATGGAACTATTTCGATGAAGATGGAAATAGCCTGCGAAAAGCTTTTCTTAAAGCACCGTTGAAATTCTCCCGGATCTCCAGTCGCTTCTCTTCGGGGCGGTTGCATCCGGTATTGAAGATTCGCCGTCCCCATCATGGCGTGGATTATGCCGCTCCTGCCGGTACTCCCGTTTATGCCATTGGCGATGGACGGGTGAGCCATAAGGGCTGGGATGCCAAAGGAGGTGGCAACTATCTGAAGATATCGCATAATAGTGTTTACACTACTGTTTATATGCACCTGAAGGGGTTTGCACCAGGTTTGACCCAAGGCAAGCAGGTGCGGCAAGGTGAACTGATAGGTTTTGTTGGGTCAACTGGATTAAGTACCGGCCCCCATCTCGATTTCAGGGTGTTCAAAAACGACCGCCCCATCGATCCGCTTAAGATGGAAGCCCCCTCCGTGGAACCGGTCAAAGCCGTTAACAGAGCCCGCTATACGGCCTATGCCGACAGTCTCAAACTAATTATAGACAAAATAGAGCATTAAGCCGAAAGAGGATTTAGGATAAGCCGGGTGATGATAATCCATCTTCCCGGCTTTTTTCATTCTTTTTTGAGCTTTTGGCTTGTGATCACCGATTGGATGACGCGTGGGTAATGGTAGTGTTCCAGCTGGTGAATCTTTGCGGTGAGCGATTTCACAGTTTCGTTTTCTTCTACTGGACATCTTGCCTGTGCGATAGTAGCGCCTTCATCGTAATGTTCATCCACATAATGGATGGTGATGCCCGACTCTTTTTCGCCGGCTTCAATCACGGCCTGATGGACATGGGCCCCATACATCCCTTTTCCCCCAAATTTGGGCAGCAGAGCCGGGTGGAGGTTGATGATGCGGTGGGGAAAGCATTCTATCAGGTTGTGTGGTATTTTCCACAGAAAGCCTGCCAATATGATGAAATCAATTTCGTATTGGGTCATCAAATCCAATACAGCAGTGGAACTGTAAAGCTCTTCGCGGGTGAAAACATGGTAGGGGATACCCAAACTTTTTGCCCTCTCTATCACAAAAGCATTTGGGTTGTTGCAAAGGATGCAACAAATTGATACATTTGGATCGCCGGAAAAAAAAGAAGCGATGTTTTCTGCATTACTTCCCGATCCGGATGCAAAGAGGGCTATGTTGCTCATGGGTTAAAATTTATCTGATTGATTTTGTGGTTATTAATCACAAAAATAATTAAAAAAGCATGAGTGGCAGCAAAATTGTGGGTGATTATTTGAATTATTATCTCTAAATTTATTTCTTTGCACAGTTGTTTTTAGAACATTAATAGTATTAACTTAAAATTAAACGCTATGTCAGACGTTGCATCAAGAGTAAAGGCAATTATCGTAGACAAATTAGGAGTTGACGAAAACGAAGTTACTAACGAAGCAAGCTTCACCAACGATTTAGGAGCCGACTCTCTTGACACTGTAGAATTGATTATGGAATTCGAAAAAGAATTTAACATTGCAATTCCAGATGATCAGGCTGAAAACATTGGCACAGTAGGTGATGCTGTGACATACATTGAAGCAAACGCTAAGTAAAGTAGGATACGTTAGAATTAGTTTATGGAGTTGAAAAGAGTAGTAGTTACAGGATTGGGAGCCATTACTCCCCTGGGAAAAACAGTCGAAGAAAGCTGGACAAACCTGGTGAATGGAGTTAGTGGTGCTGCCCCCATCACTCGATTTGACGCCACCAAATTTAAAACGACGTTTGCCTGCGAGGTAAAAGATTATAATCCAGCAGATTATTTCGACCGCAAGGAAGTGCGCAAAATTGATCCTTTTGCTCAGTTTGCCATGATTGCAGCCGATGAAGCCATAGCCGACGCCAAATTTGATCTGGAGTCTATCGACAAAGATGAAGTTGGTGTGGTATGGGGAGCCGGCATTGGTGGTCTTTTCACCTTTCTTGAAGAAGTAAAAGGTTTTGCGAAGGGTGATGGCACCCCTCGCTTTAACCCTTTTTTCATCCCTAAAATGATTGCTGATATTGCCCCTGGACTGATTTCCATTAAATATGGATTTGGCGGTCCAAACTTTGGGACGGTATCGGCTTGTGCTTCTTCAACAAATGCTATTGCAGATGCGTTTAACCTCATTCGTTTGGGTAAGGCCAACATTATTGTCAGCGGAGGTTCAGAAGCAGCTATCAACGAAGCCGGCTTAGGCGGTTTCAGTTCAATGCAGGCT
>JAGPIS010000130.1 GCA_018054835.1 Breznakibacter sp.
GCAGCACACCGGGCAAAGGAAGCTCCTTCACCTTCACCATCCAGAAGTCGGAGTTGCATTAATTTTTCATTAAAATAACAATTATCGGATTGTATTTGAAAGATTCTGCTTATTTTCACAATTAATTTATGTATTTTTTATCAAACCATGGTAGAATCCGACAATTACAAGATTTTATTGGTCGATGACGAGGCTGATATACTGGAATTCATAAGCTACAATTTGCGCAAGGAAGGTTTTTTAGTCTCCACAGCCTCCAATGGGGATGAAGCACTCAAGATTGCTCGGGCCGAACTGCCCCATCTAATCATCTTGGATGTGATGATGCCGGGCATGGACGGCATTGAAACCTGTGAAGAGATAAAAAAAATACCCTCCCTGGCCAATACCCTCATCGCCTTTTTAACCGCCCGGGGAGAGGACTATTCCCAAATTGCCGGATTCGATGCAGGAGCCGACGATTACATTGCCAAACCCATAAAACCAAAGGTATTGGTGTCGCGCATCCGGGCGTTGCTGAAACGATTCACCCCGCTGACCACCAACCCCGACTCGTTTCCATCGGACATCATCACCATTGGCACGGTTGCCATTGACCGTGAGCGATTTGTAGTGACCGTACGGGGCGAAGAGATGCTCCTACCAAAAAAAGAGTTTGAACTGTTGGAGCTACTGGTCTCCAAACCCGACAAGGTTTTCACACGCGAAGAGATTTACAGCGCCATCTGGGGCGACAACATCATTGTGGGCGACCGTACCATTGATGTCCACATACGCAAGCTGCGCGAAAAAATTGGCCAGGACAACATCCGAACCATCAAAGGCGTGGGCTATAAGTTTGTGGAGTAAGGCTGCCGGTTTAGCAATTCGTAATCCTCAATGCTGGTGCCGGGCTTTATGTGCAAGGTTTGAAGTCCCAAGCATTTAGCAGCTTCAATGTTGGCTAGCGAATCATCGACAAACAGGGTAGTTTTGCGCTCTAGGCCATGGTGGCTGATCACCGCCTCAAATATCTGCGGGTCGGGTTTGCTGAGGTTCATCTGATAGGAATACCAAGTTCTGTGGAAAAGCAATGACAATGAGCGATAGCCGTTGGCCATGCCATCAAAATGGCGGTGATGAATGCTGTTGGTGTTGCTTAACAATAGAAGCGTTTTTTTGTTTTTCAACTCCTCCAATACAGCAACCCTTTCCTTAGGAAACCCAACAAGCATGGCATTCCAAGCCATTTCTATTTGCGGTATGGAGATCCCGTGTGGTGACAACCTTTGTATTTGATCAAAAAAATCATTTTCATCAATCAAACCCTTTTCCAGTTGAGCCAATAGGCCGGTGTGGTGCCCCTTGTTGATTTCCGATGCCAGCTGGCTTAGCCCCAATTGATCAAAAGCCCCGATTGTGCGGGCAATATCCAAATCGACCAAAACACCACCCAAATCAAAAATTATAGTATCAACGGCCTCAAATTTTCTGTTAATTTCATTCATGGGACTTTGTTTTTAAGAAATGATTTCCTATTTTTGCATCCGCTTAATAAGCAAAGATAATTAAATATTGGAAGAACAATCCAATTTTAATTTTCACGGGCCTATAGCTCAGTTGGTTAGAGCACCTGACTCATAATCAGGGAGTCCCTGGTTCAAGCCCAGGTGGGCCCACAAAAAAACCACTTCCATTTTCGATGGCAAGTGGTTTTTTATTTCTATCAGGGATGTACACATATCTGAATCTATACCTCGTCTCGATCCTGCTCGCGCAAATTGATCTCATCCCTTATTTGTGATGCTTTTTCGTAATCCTCCTTCTCGATGGCACTTTGTAGCATCTGTTGTAATTCGGAAAGGGTGTAAGTGGTATAGTCGGCGCTCTTCTTCTTCCCTTTTTTCTTCGAATGCTTAGGTTCTTCTATATTATCGAAATCAATAATGATGCCTGCCTTATTGATGATCTCCTCATAGGTGTAGATGGGGCAATTAAACCTCAGGGCTAAAGCCACAGCATCGCTGGTGCGCGAATCGAGCCGCACCACCTCTTCGTTGGCTTTTTGACATACGAGTTCGGAATAAAAAATCCCCTCTTCCAATTTGTACATCACCACCTCCAGCAAAAGGATGCCGAAGGCTTGGGCAAAACTCAGAAAAAGGTCGTGCGTCAATGGGCGCGGAGGTGTCAGTCCTTCGAGCTTGATGGCAATGGATTGCGCTTCAACACCGCCAATGATAATTGGAATCCTCCGTTCACCCTCTTCTTCGGTCAAAATCAATGCGTAAGCTCCCGATTGGGTCTGGCTATACGACAACCCCAAGATATTCAAGCGTATCTTTTTCTTATCCATGCTGTTAAATTCAAGAAAGAATCGGCATCTGCCGAAAATCATATCCTTTTACCATACTCAATACAACAAATATAATAATAACTTTTTAACAAAGATTTTTTTTGATGGATTACAACAAAAATTTAAGCCCGTTGCCCAATTGCGAAAAGGATCGTTGAGCAGGAACAGCTAATTGGCTAACAAGGTTTTTGCAAAATATATTTGCTTGGTATTCGGGTTTTTTATACTTTTGCACTCCATTGAATCCTGTGGGGTTAGATTAAGTGACCATACGACCATGATGTAGGTTCACCTCCTGGAGTAAACAAATAACAAATACGTAATATGTACGCGATTGTTGATATTGCTGGACAGCAATTTAAAGTTGAGAAAGAAAGGAAGATCTTCGTGCACCGTCTGGATGCCAATGAAGGTGACACCGTTGAATTTGAAAAAGTTATGTTGCTCGACAACGACGGTAATGTAACCATTGGAGCACCTGTAATTAAAGGCGCAAAAGTAACTGCAAAAGTACTTGGCCATGTTAAAGGTGAAAAAGTGATTGTTTTCAAAAAGAAAAGAAGAAAAACTTATCGTAAGAAAAACGGTCACCGTCAGTGTTTTACACAAATTCAGATTGAAAGTATTTTAGGTTGATTATTTAAAAAAATTAAATACCATGGCACATAAAAAAGGCGTCGGTAGTTCTAAGAACGGTAGAGAATCGGAAAGCAAGCGACTTGGTGTTAAGATTTTCGGCGGTCAGTTTGCAAAATCCGGAAACATTATTGTTAGACAAAGGGGAACACAACATCATGTGGGTCAAAATGTAGGTATCGGTAAAGACCATACCCTTTTTGCACTGATCGATGGTAAAGTTGAATTCAAAAAGAAACAGGACAACAAATCCTATGTTTCTGTGATGCCACTTTCTGCAGAATAACTCTCTGTTTTTAACGGAAAACTCTCCTGATTTTGCTACTTTCGTATCAATTTCAGGAGATTTTATTTTTTAATATATAGACATTATGCTTACACTCAAGCTCATCCAGGAAAATAAGGAGTTTGTAATTGAACGTCTTAAAGTCAAACGTTTTGATGCCAGTCAAATTGTTGAAAGCATTATCAATCTCGACAATCAGCGCAAAGCACTTCAGGCAGAAGCAGAAACATATCAGGCCGAACTCAACACCATCTCCCGTTCGGTGGGACAATTGATGCAGTCGGGCCAAACCGAAAAAGCCAATGAGGCACGCACCCGCACCGGCGAATTGAAAGAGAATATAAAAGTATCCACCCAAAAACTGGAGGAGATAGAAAAAGAGCTTCAAGGCCAGCTGGTGCTTTTGCCAAACATCCCCCACCAATCGGTCCCTCAGGGACGGGGTGCCGAAGACAATGAGGTGGTTCGCTCCGGTGGCGCCATGCCCGAACTGGTGAACCCACTGCCCCACTGGGACTTGATCAAGAAATACGACATCATCGACTTCGATCTGGGCATCAAAATTACCGGTGCCGGCTTCCCCGTTTATAAAGGACAGGGCGCCAAGCTCCAACGTGCTTTGATCAGCTTTTTCCTCGATGAAGCCACCAAAGCAGGCTACAACGAGATTATGCCGCCCCTGGTAGTGAACGAAGATTCAGGTTTTGGCACCGGACAGCTGCCCGACAAGGAAGGCCAGATGTATCATGCCACTGCCGATAACCTTTACCTCATCCCCACTGCTGAGGTTCCTGTCACCAATATCTACCGCGATGTAATTTTGAAATCATCGGAGTTCCCAGTTAAGAATTGCGCCTATTCGGCATGTTTCCGCCGCGAGGCCGGCTCCTGGGGCAAAGAGGTGCGTGGCTTGAACCGTTTGCACCAATTCGATAAGGTTGAAATCGTCCAATTATCGCATCCCGACAACTCCTATGAGGCATTGGAAGGCATGGTGGCTCACGTCCAAAGTCTAGTGGAAAAACTGGAACTGCCCTGGCGCATTCTCCGCCTATGTGGTGGCGATATGAGCTTCACGTCGGCTCTAACCTACGATTTTGAAGTCTTTTCGGCAGCTCAGGAGCGCTGGCTGGAGGTTAGTTCGGTATCGAACTTCGAATCGTTCCAGGCCAACCGGTTGAAATTGAGGTTCAAAAATGACCAGGATAAGAAAACTCAACTGGCCCACACTCTAAATGGCAGCGCCTTGGCCTTGCCCCGCATAGTGGCCGCCATACTGGAAAACAACCAAACACCTGATGGAATACGAATTCCAAAAGTATTGGTTCCATACACCGGCTTCGAGTATATCCGTTAATTGTTCATCAGGCTGTTGGACTATTCAGCATAATTTATTTGTGGTACATGTTTTTATTCAATACAACATTTTCAATCGACAATTCGGTAATCAACCAATGGCAAAGTTGGATGCAGAAAAATTATTTTGCCTCCCTGGCCGATTTATTGCCCCTTGCCACCTATGAAATATGGGAAATTTCATTGGCCCAGGATAACAGCGATTCACTGAGCCTTTCATGCCAGTGGAGATGCCAAACCCCGGACGAGTTGTCGATAATCAACAAATACTCAACCATTCTGCTATCCAACCTTTCGGCGGAGTTGGGGGAAAAATGCTTGTATTTCAGCACCATCCTGCGCAAATCGGATCTGCTTTGAAAACCGACAAAATCATCCTTGGTATTGATCCCGGAACAACTGTCATGGGCTATGGCCTGATACGCGTGAAAGGCAAGGATGCCCAAGTAATGACGCTTGGTGTGCTGGAGCTTAAGAAATATAGCGATCACTACTTGAAGTTGCAGAAGATCTTTGAACGCATGATCCAGCTCATCGACTCCTACCAGCCCGATGAGCTGGCCATCGAAGCCCCTTTCTTCGGGAAAAACGTCCAGAGCATGCTCAAGTTGGGCCGGGCGCAGGGCGTGGCCATGGCAGCAGCCCTGTCGCGCAACATGCCTGTGTTTGAGTATGCCCCGCTCCGCATCAAACAGGCCATCACAGGGCAGGGAAATGCTTCGAAGGAGCAGGTGGCAACCATGCTGCAGAGGATCATGAAGTTTGAGGACATGCCAAAATATATGGATGCCACCGATGGATTGGCCGCAGCCTACTGCCATTTCCTCCAGAATCAAAAAATCACCGCCATAGAAACACCGGTAAAAAGCTGGAAGGAGTATATTCAGAAAAACCCAGGCCGGGTAAAATAAAAAAGGCATAAAAAAGAGAGGCTATATGAGCCTCTTTTTTTATACCTTTTTTGGTGTGATTTATAAGCGGAACCTTGAAGTTACAGGTGGCTCCTAATTGCGTTGGCCAACGTTTCAAACTCTTCAACCGTCAATTTAAGCTTCGGATTGCTGAAATTGATGTCCGATTCACGGTTTAATGGAATCAGGTGGATATGGGCATGCGGCACCTCCAAGCCCAATACCGC
>JAGPIS010000131.1 GCA_018054835.1 Breznakibacter sp.
AGGAGGAAAAGGAGTTAAAACCATGAAGATCACCGATAAAACTGGCGCATTAATTGCTATAAAAAATGTGACGGACGAAAATGACCTGATGATCATCAACAAGAGTGGTATCACCATCCGATTGGCTGTCAAGAACATCCGTGTCACAGGCCGCGCTACTCAAGGCGTCAAACTGATCAACCTTAGCAAGAAAAATGACGAAATTGCCTCCATAGCCAAAGTCAACGCCGAAGAAGAGGAGGAGATGGAAAATATTGCCGAAGAGATGGTTGTTGACCCGGGGATTGACTCGCGCGAGGCAGAACAAGAGAGTGCTTCGGATAATGAAACCAAAGAATAATAATTGATTTAAAACCAATAGAAAATGAAGAAGCTTAGTTTATTACTTTTTACTTTATTGTGTGTTTCTGTCATGTATGGTCAGAAAGGCAAGGTGTCTGCTGCTGTGAACTACGAGGCCACCAACGACTTGGATGCAGCCAAGGAAGCTATTGATGTTGCCATGGGTAATGAAAAATCGAACACATGGCCAAAGACTTTCATTGTGGCTGCCAAGGTTTACGCATCACTCGACCGAGCTGGAAAACTTGACAATGGCTACGAAAAAGCAGTGGAGTTCTATAAAAAAGCCATCGAGTTGGATGAGATCGGCGATGACAAAGGTAAAGGTAAAAACAAATTCAGCAAGGAGATCAAACTGGCGTTGACCATGTTCACCGGCGATTTGACCAATGCTGCCATCGACAACTTCAACAAAGAGAACTTTGAAGGCGCCTTGTTCAATTTCGAATCCATTCTATGGGCGAACCGTTTTGGCAACAGCAACTACGAAGAGGCCAGCGATTCTGTTTTTATCTGGAATGCTGCCTTGGGTGCCTACAATGCTAAAAACTGGCCAAAATCGGAGTTGTATTTGAACAAGAGCATCGACTTGAAATATCCAGGTCCCGATGCTGTTTTGTTACTCAACAACGTCTATACTGAAACCAAAGAAAACGACAAGCTGGTGGCCAATCTGAAGAAAGGATTATCTTTTTATCCTGAAAACCAAACCATTCTCACCACGTTGATTCAGCACTATATCACAGAGCAACAAAATGATGCGGCTCTGGAGTATTTGAATTCAGCCATTGAGAAAGATGCCAATAATCCATCGTTTTACTATGCACGTGGTGTATTGTATGAGTCAACCGACAAAAATAAATCCATCGAGAACTACGAGAAATCATTGTCGATTGATCCACAATTTTTTAACTCATTGTACAACATTGGTGTAATCTATTACAATTTTGGTGTTGAAGCGAGCAACAAAGCCAATGACTTGACAGACTACAAAGAGTTTGAGAAAGCCAAAAATGCAGCCGATGAGATTTTCAAGAAATCATTGCCTTACATGGAAAGAGCTGCTGAAATTCAACCCAATGAACCAGCTGTTTTGGAAAGTTTGAAAAGTTTGTACTACCGTTTCGAAATGATGGAAAAGTATAACGCAATCAAGACCAAGTTGGAAAACATGTAATAACCGATAGAGTATAATCCGGATAAACTCCGGATTATATTTTACATACCTTACTTAACATAATATTAATTATAAGACAAGCTATTGCAATTGTAATCAGGTAGTTACATCTGGCAAAAGACACGAAATAATTGCCATGGTTTGAAGGAAACCCAAAAATTTTTAAGCTCTCCTCAAGAAGTTAGTTTTTACCGATGTGATGGCTTCAAGTTTGTGGATGAGTTGGTCAGTTTTGCTACTTCGCTGCGAAAATTCAATGGTGCAGCGCAAATCAAACGACTGCTTGATGACGTTGGGTTGTTCGTCCTTCAGTATTCGCATCACATCGTTCATGGCTTCATAATTGAAATAGATTTCGTAATATTCCTGAACGGTTTTGTCGATGATTTCGGCATTGGCAATTGCGTCGGCCGCCGCAGCTTTATAGGCCGCAATCAAACCACTGGTGCCCAGTTTGATGCCACCAAAATAACGAACCACCACAATCAGAATATTGGTCAATTCGTGCGATAGAATTTGGCCGTGAATGGGTTTTCCTGCTGTACCCGAAGGTTCGCCGTCGTCGTTGGCACGAAAATGGTCCTTTCCCACACCCAATTGCCAAGCATAGCAATGGTGGCGGGCATCGTAATACTCTTTCCTAATTTGTTCGATGATTGGCCGAATCTGATCTTCATCATACATCGGATAAGCGTAGGCAATAAATTTGCTACCCTTCTCCTTATAAATGCCTTCGGATGGTTGATTGATTGTTTTGTATGCGTCGAACTCCATAATTTGCAGTCTATGCGACAAAAATAATGGTTTTGATTCGATAAAAAAGAGTCAAAAATGAGGAATAATGATTTTTGCTTGGTCGAGAAAAGAATTTAATGACTATTTTAGATTCTGTTATGTATTTTACGACAAATCCTCTAACGAATATGGGTGGCACATTAGAAACGGGTTATGATATTATTGGCGATGTGCATGGGTACATTGACGAGCTGGAAATGCTACTTGACACGCTTGGTTATCAGTTTATTAATTCGGTATGGCAACATGGCAGCCGCAAAGCTGTTTTCACTGGTGATTTTATTTGCCGGGGAGACAACAGCAAAGCGGTATTGTCCATCATCCGCAATATGATGGAAGGCGGTTTTGCCTATGCCATCCTTGGCAACCACGAATTGAACGCCATCCTCTATTTCACCAAATCGAAGGAGAAACCGCTGCATGAACCCAGCAAATCGAACAAGCAACTTTTGTTGCGTTTTGCGGCTGAATACGGGCGCCAACCTGAAATGCTCGACCAAGATATGCAATGGTTGCGTACCTTGCCCTTGTTTCTAGATTTCGGGTTTTTCCGTGTTGTCCATGCCTATTGGAATGCTGCGCACATTGAAGTACTCGGCCAGTTGCATGAAGATGGCAAAATACGGAAGAGCCGGTTAAAAGAGATTGCCAGTAAAAAAGGGATTTATGCACAGGCCATAAATGAAACCACTCGGGGCATTGAATTCCTATTGCCACACGACCTGATGTTGAAGGATTCCAACAACATCTCGCGCAACAGCTTCCGAATCAAATGGTGGCAACCCATGAATGGAAGGTCGTTCCATGAGATGTGCTTTGGGAACCGTTTTGCGCTACCGCATTACACCATTCCAGACCAGATTATCATTCCATATGAAATATACGGGCCAGAAGAGCCCATCGTTTTTATCGGCCACTATTGCATGGGGAATCAGCTGATCCAAACCGGCAATATATGCTGTGTGGATGCATGCATTGCTGCCGATGGCCACCTGGGTGCTTACCGTTACGACGGCGAAGCCCAACTGATGCAGGAAAAACTTGTCCTAGTGAAAAAATAGGAAGAACCCAGCCAATCAAAAGAAAAATCCAATGCGGGCATTGACATAAACCTTGCCGATCTCGGGGGAATACATCAACGAAAACTCCAACGGCATGGGCGACAAATCATAGGCAACCGTCACAGCACCACCGGAGTAGAAATCGGCAGAACTGATGGTTCGAAAGTCCTCATAGTTGAAAAGTCCCATATTACCGCGCAACATACCATAAAGGTCGCCATACATGCGCCACTGCAAACCAAGTTGCATAATGGTGGCTGAGTTAACAAAAAGCTGACCTTCGTTCAACCCCAGGAATGGAATATGGTGAGAAATGAAACTATTGGCTCCACCAAGCATAAAATGGTTAAATATCAAATCCTTATGCCGGTAACTCTGGGCCGAATAGATCTTTTCGAACAAAGTAAGTCTCGGATGAATTGGATGGTAGGCCTCAAGGCCAAGTAAAATCCTATAATAAGTCCCGTTCCTCAGCGGCTCGTTCAATTCTTGGTTGGCAATGCGTACCGAATAGTCCCTGTCGAAACCAGCATAGCCTTGTATATCGGCAGCAAAGCCTTGTGTTGGCAGGAATTTCTTGTTCAAGGAGTGATAACGCACATGCAGGTTGGCAAAAACATTTCTTACGCTGCCTGTTGAAATATTATTGGCTGCTATGGTTGGCGAGAAACGCATCAACTCAAAGCCGCCCCCCAAACGCGCTTCCAGGCTGGGGCTAAATATGTGGCCATAATAGAGCGATGTTTGGTGGAAAATGGTTGAAAACTGATAATTCAACTGGCTATTTTCGTAAACTGGAATCTTAAAACGGTTGGCACTATAAGCTGCATCGAAATAATGGTTGTAGCTTTTCCCAAAATATTGCATGTGGTTCGCACGAAAACTGAGTGATTCACTGATGGCCAATTTGATATTGCTCAAGGATCGCTCCCACAAGGCATTTTTCCACGTGTAATTCAAATGCAAGGCAGCGCCAGTAAAAGAATGGAAAGAGAGCCCAATTTTAAGCGATGACAAAGGGTTTTCCACAACGATGCAATTCAGTTTGACCCCAGTGGAATCCAAAGGGACCAATTCATAATGCAAATTCTTATAATAACCGGTTGAATAGGCTCCCCGAAAAGCCTCATTGATCTCCTGCGGCGTGTAGAGAGAGCCCTTTCTAAGCTTTAGATTGTGTTCCAACAGGGAGCGGCTGGTTTTATCAAGACCCTGATAACCAATTTGCTCGATAACCACCGATTTTCTCCCCGGTTTCTGGCGAATGGCCACCGCAGCAGTATCCTTGCCAAGGGAATCGGCCAACTGCTTGAAAAGGACATAGAAATCATTACCCGCCAAGTTTCCAATATTGATAATTGAATCGGAAGCATCAAAGCTGGCAGCAGTGAATTGATCCACCGCAGGTTCAATAATCAGGTCGCAAATTTGCTTTTCCTTTACCAGGTCGTCGGCATCGCGGTAATTGGTGATTTGGTACATGACATCGAAAGCCGTGCGGATATTACTGGAGTGCGACAACCCAGAGAACAGGTTCACCCCAATAACAAAATCGGCGCCCATTTTCACCACATCCCTGACCGGAAAATTGCGCACAATACCGCCATCGACCAGCTTGGTATTTTCATAATCAACCGCTGAAAACACCCCAGGAATTGCCATGCTGCTGCGGATAGCCTTGACGATTTCCCCCTCCTTCAAAACCACCGCTTTCCCATTGGACAAGTCGGTGGCCACACATTGAAACGGAATGGGGAACTGATGGAAATCCTTCACATCATAAACCGGGAAAAATATTTCGGAAAACTTCAACCAAATCTCCTGTGGTTCAATAAAGCCGGTGAACGATTTGGGTTTGAATCCTTCAAAAGGGATCTCCAAAGCGTAATTCTCATATTCCCCTTTCGATTCAATGCTGATATTCTTATACAAGGGTTTGCCTGCCAACAGTTCGCTCCAGTTCAATTCGCGGGCTATATTTTCAATTTCGGTGCCTGAATAACCTACCGCGTACATGGCACCAATGATGGCTCCCATACTGGTTCCTGAAATATAGTCAACCTTCAAACCGGCGCTATCGATGGCCTTGAGCACACCAATGTGGGCAAGCCCCTTGGCTCCCCCCCCACTGAGCACCAGTCCTATTTTAGGCCGTTGCGCAACGAGGCTGCTGGCTAAAACAAGCCATATCAACAACAAGGGGAGCGATCGTCTTAAAGTATTCATAGATTAGGCCTTTATCCTGTCAGTCATTACATAACAAAGAGTTCAGCGATTTGGTTTTATTGTTTTCAAGAAGCGTTGCCCACCGTCAGACGATCCTCAATCATTCGGTTGTTGAATTGCTGAA
>JAGPIS010000018.1 GCA_018054835.1 Breznakibacter sp.
CCAATAAACTCCCGAAAAGAGTCAAACTGTTTGAGAAATGCCACATTGATCTTTTCCGGATTTCTGTTCAAGACCTCCAGTCCCAAAGAGGATATCTGCACCACCCCCCTTTTCTCGGATGAAAGAAGGCCGGCTTTCTTTAAGTACGATTTAGCCCAACCGATACGGTTGTCAAAAACAAACTGGGTTCCACTGGGCAATAGCTCGCGTCGTTCTTCAGCCGTCAGCTGGAAGGTGTTGGCCAATAGGTCGATCAACTCTCTCGAATGGCACTCTTTTCCTCCAGCCAATGCTTTGAGAAGGGGCAACATGATACTTTGATAATCGGGAACCGGCATAACTAATCATTTTGCCCTAAAAATAGCAAATCAATTGGTTATTATGCTTGGTATCCCAATGCTTTTTTATGATTGTATGTTTTTACTGTTCAAAAGAGACTGCTTGGGTGGGCATTACCCTCATTTGCAAAATGCAAAACCCGCCAATCTCCGTTGAGAAGGGCGGGTGGTATTTGGTTGGTTGCAAGAATTGATGAGTCAAAGATCAGGATTCTCAATAAGAATGAGACATTGGGTATCAATAAGATTCAATGCAAATCGGAGCAAGGAATAACCACCAAGTCAAAAACCTTGATCAACTGCGCAAAATTTGGATTTTGACCAGTGAACCGATCTATGACCGCTTCCGGGCTTGATAAGTATTGTGCCTTCCTAATCGACAAAACCAAGTCTGCAATATCATCACCCTCCTCCAGGTCGGTTTGTTCCAGCACATCATTGACCACAACATCAAAACAGGCCTCCTCTGCTATCCTGCTCCATTTTTCGAATGCCTTTCCCTTATCGGGAAATAAGGTCACTCGATACTCCTTGAGGGCATTCAGTTTTTTTACGTTGAGCATCCCCACCGAACCAACTGCAATCCAATTGTATTGCGGATAAAAAAGTGCACCCAGGATAGCATTCTTTTCCCCCTCAGCCATTGCAACCGGAGTGGCTTTATCATTAAGCAGATGTGAACCGAAAAAAACTTGCCCCAGATTGAAGTTTTCAATCCCCAATAATTTATGTGCCCAATTGATGTATCCTTTGCGTTTGATGTCTTCTACTGAATATTGAATCACTTTCCCTGCCCGAACCTCGCCTAGGCGGTTGACCTGCCAGAAAATGGTTTTATTGCCTTTGGCTGTACCAACACAGTATTTTTTTAATACCCCATCAACAATTGGCCTGGGGAAATACTTGTACAAACCCAATGCAAAATTGTTTTGATGGTAATGGCAAAGCGAGGAGAGCATCACCTTTCTCTCGATGCAAGAGGGAGGAACCACTACCATTTGGGGTATGGGTTCTCGACATAAAAAAGAAATTGGTTTATACCCGCTGCGTTCAAAATAAATTCTGGGTGTTTCATGATAGCCACAATTCTCTTCACGGTTGCATCGCCCAACAGTTTCTGAAAGATATTTCCCGGTATGCTTGTCAACATAACGTGTGAATGATCTTTGATGGCACCGCGGACAAAAATGTCTTGATGATCGCCCCCTATATTTTTCCAAACTATATCGTGCATCTTTCATTATTAACTACTTTTAGTGGAGTTTGTGGAGTTGTGTTGAATGCCTCGTTTTCTGACTGTTACCACTCCATTACCACTCCACAAACTCCACAGTATTGAAAAAAGGGCAATGGCCGGAATCAAAAATGGTCTAAGGGTGTTTTCTTTTGATAAGAAAACAAAAATGGGATACTCCACATATACTCTTCTAAAACTCCACGCGTAACCATCTGTTTATCAAACAAACTACACAACTCCACAAACTCCACTGTTACCTAACCAATAACATCTGTTTCATAGAGACCTTTTTGAATCTTATGTGCCAACTTTGTATTGCCAAGCAATTGATAGGCATAGGATTCCTTGGCGATGTTCAGCTTGTTGGCCATCTCAATAAATTCCTGGTTGGTAAACTCCTTTTTCCCGATTCCCTTCAACACTTGTAGCACTTTGCCTTCCCTGGAGTTGTCCTCATAGACATCCAAAACCATATGATTTAGTTTCAATGCATTGTCATAAAAGTAATCTTTAAGTAAAATTGCTTTATACATGGCTTCCGATGAAATGCTTTCAATCGGCAGTTCGTCGAATATGCTGTTGGAAACCTCCAGGATCAGTGCAAACCTTAATAAATAGCGATCAAGTTTTGACAATATCCCGGATATGGTAGAGTTTTTATTGGAGGGTTCAACATGTTTGTTGACCTCATCTATATACAAATCCTCTGCGCAATCCGACAAAAGCAATTCTTTGGTACCATCTTGTTGGGCAACTACTTCAACCAACTCTCTCATTTTTAAATGAAACCTCTCAATCAAGAATTCATTGAGTTTTGTCCGTTTGGTCAGTTTCTTTTCCATTTTAAATGGAATCGTAAACAGCAGCCGCTCAAAGAATCCATCCCTGATGTCCTTCGCTTTGAAGGAAGCTAGAACTTCGTCCTGGATACTGCCAATTATTGATATGCAAGGATTATTCAGCGAGGAACTTTCGGCTTCTTTCCGGTCAAGGTAAATGGTGGCACCATCCCAGAGCGACAAGTATTGGCTTTGTTTCGAAGAACCATTATAGCCAATGAGATTCAGAATAAAACTTTTAAACTCATCAGGAAGAAGCGTCAATCCATTGGGATTTGCCATGTGAAGGCTAATCAAGGCCTCAAAGGTTGGATCTGTTGAATACAGCTTCCGTTTGACTGGTTTTTTATCTCCGTTATCAGGATTGTAATTGGCAATGGCAGCTTCATAATCCCGATCATATTCCCGTTGCTTGTTTTTCATTGCCTTAAAGGCAGTTTTCATTGGCGCACTTTTGTTTTGGCCAGATCTTCCCACCAAGACCACCCACAACGAGGGCGACTCCACCCATTCAATATGCCTCCGCAAATGGTAAGAATTGCCAATTGCTCCAGCCAAGGCTGCCAGAATACTAACTGAGGAATAGTCAATATTGTAATTTCCATTCTCGTACAACTCCAAAATCGTATCCTGAATGAATCCTGGGAATATGTAAAGAGGAAATAACGACTCACCTTCCAATTTAAGTTTGATATTGGCATCCGAACGTGATTTAAATTCTAGGGCAAGATGAGCCTTGCCCAGTTCGGCCGACTTTAATTTTTCAATAATCATAAGTCCAATAAGTTTTAATGGAGCATTTTGAAAGTCTTTCTCTTTCAAAATGCCTGAATGATAAAATAGAAATGATGTTGGCCACCCCTTAGATGTTTTCAAGATAGGTTTCAATATCTGATGCCTTATAGTAAATTTTTCGCCCAGTCTTCTTAAAGGCCAATGTTTTACTATCGCGCATGGACTGGAGTGTTCGTCGGCTTACATTCAGAAGCTTGCAAACTTCTTCGGTCACATACCACTTATCCTTAAAACCATCATTTTTGGACAATCCAATCTCTTCTATTTTGTCATTCAGCTTGTCAATTTTACCCATTAACTTATTGAAGAGGTATTCGTCAACTATTACTACTGTTTTACTCATTGTTTGAGATTTTAAAGGTTCAACATTATTCATCTCGGCGCCGTTCGATGAAAAATTTCAGTAGCAAAATTGAGTAATTGAAGGCAATAAAAAACCCTTTAAAGGGGACTTTAAAGGGGGTGTAATTATTCTTTAATTTCTGATTATAATCTACTTACGATTTTGTCTTTTTTTAAAAATTTCTCAAGAACTTGTTGATAGCCCTCCTTTAGCTTCAATAGAAAATCAATCTGTGCGGCTGACTTTGAACTCATATTTGAAATAAACGAAGTAGAGGCAGCAGGCTGACCTTGGTGGTTTTGCAAAATCGAAGCAAAGGCGTTGCCAATATCCTCTTTCGATCCTTTAAAATATCCTAAGTCTCTCAGCCGACCAATAATAGCAGCAAAGTTTTCCAGAGAAATATTCAATTGAAGCGGTTCAACGTGTAATTCTTTAATATCATATTTCTCACGATATCGTGTAAATAGGACTTTAAGGCGCGAAAAGGTCATATTTTGGCCATCAATCCTTTCAATACTATATTTTTGAAATCTAGGATTTGCCTCGGCCTTACTAACCATGGCCAATATATTGGATAAAGAATTGGCCATCTCTGTTTCTTTCCCTTCAAATTCAATACTACCTAATTCTTTATCAAAATAATTAACCACAATGTCCGTACACAGTCCTGTATGAAAATAGAAATTAATAAGGAACAGATTTTTATCATTCTTATCCTCTATTTTCGCTAATTCCTCATGCAAGAACTCGAAAACCTGTTGATAATATAGACCGTTGTATCCACCAGTATTGCAATGATACAGACTCATGAATCCATTGAACAACTCTTCAAAAGAATGGTTAATTTCTTGACTCTTTATGCAAAAATTTTTCTTTAACCTGTTATTCTCATTCATCAAAAGAAGAGGTTTCAGGAGCTTAATTTGTTCTTTCTTTAAATGATAAGTTTCTAATATTTCATCAGGAACCTCAATATCGTTTAACATGCATTGAACAACTTCATAGTGGTCATTAAGTATCCCTGTTTCACTTTTAACTTCAACATTGAAACTTAATATTTCATCCCGTCTTTCTATGTTGATATTAAACTCATTGACAAAAACGGCGAGAATATCCATTATTCCTAAATAAACATCATAGCAATTAATAAGCGCTGTGCTTTGGGAGGGCAAAGTTGTCAATACAGTTTGTTCAAGATTGTATATTTTATCTTCCAAGCTTTTTTTTATACATGTTAAGCGAGATAATAGTTTTGTTAAGTAAATATTGATATCCTCTTCCTTCTTTTCACTATAATAAGTTGCCCTTAACTTTTCAACAACAGTTTTAACCTGGTGTTCAATCTCTTCAGATAATTCTTTATAGTGGATATTATCACTCTCGTCATTATACTTTTTTAAAACATCATCAATTACTGTCTCGAAAAATTGAAATATATATCCCATTATGCCAAATAATAATTAGTTCTTGCGCTAAAATACATTTATCTTCTTAAATAGTAACAATCATTTCATTTCAAAAAAATATTGTATTTTTGGGGAAACGAAGTTCAATAAAACGCAATAAAAAACGGGGTGTTTTACCCCATTATTGGGTGGACTTACAGAGGACTTAAAAAATTGTATTCATAAAGCATTGATAATAGGGTGATTGAAACAAATTTTCAGTTCCCTCTCTCTCCGCTGAAATGAAAGGCAAAACAATGCAAAGCCCTGTAAGTACCGACTTACAGGGCTTTTTGCATTTATGACCAAAGCATAAAAATGCGAGAATTATTTTTTCTGCATCAAATACATCGCTACAGCCTCATATGCCGGAAGGGAAAAAGGATCGTTTGCGGCATTCCCGGCCACGGGATGCGAGGCCAGGCGCACAATCACCATTTCGGCAACCGGATCGATGTAGATGGTTTGCCCATGAACCCCACGGGCGGCAAAAGCATTATTTCGGTTATGCAACATCCACCACATGTTGCGGTAACTCCATCCTTTCAGTTTTGTATATTCCGAGCGAGCAAAGGCTTTTTTATCACCCCCCCTTTTTATATCCAGAACAGCCGCGGCCGGAATAATTTGTTGCCCCTGCCACATGCCATCGTTGCGGATCATCTCGGCAAAACGCGCCAAATCGCGCAAACCGGCATTAAAACCTCCACCGGCAAAGGGAACGCCAAGCGCATCCACCTGATAATAGGCATCCTGTTCCATGCCCAATTTGCGCCAGATGCGATCCGAAAGCAATTGCGCCACCGAACGGCCGGTAGCTCGTGCAATGATCCAACCCAATGCATCGGCATTGACGGTTTTATAGCCAAACACCCGGCCGTGGTCACCCTGCTTTTCCACTTTCTCCAAATATTCATAAAAGCCAATGAAACCTTGTGGTTTGATCAATTTAACCAAGGGGTTGCCTGCCATGGTGAAATCCCAAACTTCGGCCTTAGGATCGGCGTAGTTTTCACTGTATTTCAATGCCATGGTCATATCCATTACCTGGCGCACCGTGGCATCGCCAAAAGCAGAGCTCTTCAGTTCGGGTACGTACCAGGTCACCGGCTTGTTTTCATCCAATACCCCTTCGGCCACAAGAATGGCTGCCAAGGTGCCAGTAAACGATTTGGTGAGCGACATCACGGCATGAACCTGCTCTTTGGAAAGCTCCCCAAAATAACGCTCATACACCACATCCCCCTTATGTAGGATCAGAATACCATCGGTATAATTCTCTTCCAATGACTCATTCCAGGTCATCGTTCGGCTGGTTCCTGAAACAGTAAACTGCAAGGAGTCGATGCGGCTATCTAATTGGTAATGGAAAGGCGTCTGTTCGGCCTGCCCGCGAGCAACATTGACCGTAGGCATGAACTCGCGCATGTGCACCACACTGTAACGCAAGGCCGGGAATTTAAAAAATGAACCATCGTGTGCAAACAACCTGTTTTGTGGTGCCGGTGGAAACCCTTTCATCCACCCCATGGTTTTGGGATCGGAAGCTTTTGCATCCAGGGGTTTATCCTGGCCAAAAGCCAAGGTGGCTATTACGGCCCAAAAAACCAGAATGATTATACGTTTCATAAGCGATTTGTTTTTCCATCGTTAAACAATCTTAATACATTAGATGTTCTCAAATATCTGATCTTCAAATCAACCCGAACAAAACACTTCGAAACAACAAGGTACCATTCCAAGAGGGAAGGCGGGCATGGACACCTCCATTGAAAGTCATAAAAAACGGCAATGCCATCCTTGCATGAAATTTGCTCGTTATAAATAACCTCGTCATCTTTATAATAATGGTTTAAATAGTATTTTTGCCAATGCAGGTTAAATAGTTGATGGCGACTATCGAACCAACATGGTATTTGAATGGAATTATCATGGTCTCAGAACAAAAATATCGATCAACCAACTTATTAACAACTACTTGATGAAAAGAAAGATGAAAGATTACGCCCTTTTAATCACAAAAGGAATGGCAATGGGGGCTGCCGATGTGGTTCCCGGCGTGTCGGGGGGCACAATTGCATTTATTGCAGGCATTTACGAAGAATTGATCAATTCGATCAAGAGCTTCAATTTAAACAGTTTCAAGTTACTCTTTTCAGGAAAAATTGCTGCGTTTTGGCAAGCGGTCAATGCCAACTTCCTGTTGGCACTGGTCACAGGAATTGCAATAAGTGTATTTTCATTAGCAAAAATGATCACCTGGTTGTTGGTGGCACACCCGGTCTTGGTTTGGTCGTTCTTCTTCGGATTGGTATTGGCATCCACCTGGTTCGTATCCAAAGGAATCACGCAATGGAATTGGAAAACAATATCAAGTTTTCTCATTGGAGCACTCATAGCCTATTACATCACAGCAATCACCCCATCAGAAACCCCAAACAGCTTATTTTTCATCTTCCTTTGTGGCATGATTGCCATTTGTGCCATGATATTGCCAGGTATTTCAGGTAGTTTCATTCTAGTATTGCTTGGCAAATACTTCTACATCATGGATGCTGTAAAATCATTCGATCTAGTGATAATAATTGTTTTTGCCGCAGGGGCAGCCATTGGCATCACATCGTTCTCGCACGTGCTTTCATATGCCTTTAAGAAATTCCACAACATCACCATGGCGGTGTTGGCAGGCTTCATGTTGGGATCGCTCAATAAGGTTTGGCCTTGGAAAGAAACCATCTCAACCTTTGTTGACAGCCATGGTGTTACCAAGCCGCTAATGGAAACCAATATTTTCCCAAATCAACTGGTCTGGCAAGCTATTGTTTTAGCGATTGCTGGTTTTGCCACGGTTTACATATTGGAAAAGGTATCGATGATAAAAAAATGAAAGGCCACGGGTCTATTTATTTTTAAAATTCAAAAGAATTGTTATTTTTGTAACAAACCAATAATCAATAGTTTTCGAAGAGATTGAAAATAATTCATACCACCCGTCCACTCTTGACCTTCTATCAGGAGTTGACGGGTTGTGTTATTTTTGCACCACACCTCAATTGGATCATATTATTATTGACAGAATCAACAACCAAAAGACTAAATCATATTTTTATCCCCTTTGACCATGAATGAATTGGTAATCATCATATTGCTTATATCATTAAACGGGCTTCTCGCCATGTCGGAAATTGCATTGATTTCCGCCCGGAAATCCAATCTTTCGACTCAAGCAAAACATGGCAGCAAGAGCGCTAAATTGGCGCTCAAACTGGCCAATGAGCCCGACAAATTTTTGTCAACGGTGCAGATCGGCATAACAGTTATTGGCATTTTAACGGGTATTTTTTCAGGCAGAGTGCTGGCAGACAATTTTTCAATAATACTTATCGAATGGGGCATCCCATCCTCCTATTCGCATATATTGGCTCAATCCATCATCATCATTCTTGTCACCTATTTCACACTCATTTTCGGTGAACTGGTTCCCAAGCGAATCGGGATGAGTGTTGCAGAGAAAACTTCCAAAGTTGTAGCTCAGCCCATGTACATCCTTTCCCGAATAGCATCACCCTTTGTATGGATCCTGGCCAAAAGCACCGGGTTCATTTTTAATTTAATGGGATTCAGATCGGATATCAGCAGTGTGACCGAAGCCGAAATCAAATCAATGATCGAAGAAGGGGCAAGAGGTGGTTCGGTACAAGAAGTTGAACAAGACATCGTGGGTAGAGTATTTCTTTTGGGCGATTTGAAGGTGAACTCACTTATGACGCATCGCTCCGAGATGGTGGCTTTGGATGTCAACATGAGCAATCCTGAAATCAAGAAGCGGATTCAAGAGGAGATGTATGAGGTTTATCCTGTGATTGACCGCGATTTCGACAATGTGGAAGGAATTGTGCAACTGAAGGATATCATATTCAAACTAGATGATCCGGAATTCAAATTATTTGAATTACTGAAGCCGGCGGTTTACTTCCATGAAAGCCAAAGTGTTTATAAAGCCTTGGAACAAATGAAATCACAACGAATCAGCCAAGCGCTCATTTGCGATGAGTTTGGCTCTTGCCAAGGAATCATCACACTCAAAGACATACTGGAAGGATTGGTTGGAACACTGGAAGACACGCATGACGAGCCCGACATTATTAAGCGGCAGGATCATGAAGGGTGGCTTGTTGATGGACAATGTCCATTGTATGACTTTTTCACCTACTTTGATCGGGAAGACTTATACGCTCCCGACAACCAATTCACCACCATTGGGGGATTGATCCTCAAAATATTGGGGCGCATACCCAGGAGCGGGGAAAAGGCGGTTTGGCACGATTTTGAACTGGAAATTGTTGATATGGATGGAGCCCGCATCGACAAAATACTGGTGACTACAATCAACAATCCCACATAAACAACTATCTGCCGCTAAAAAGCTTCGGTCATATTGAAATAAATCAAAGTCTGATCGGATCGGAATCCCCTTCCTATATCCAGGCGGAAATTCATACGAGGCTGCAATTCTATGCGCAACCCCAAGCCAGCATTGGGCAAAACCCCTTCAATACGAAATGGATCTGGCCCCATCAATCCCACCCCACCCCAGGCGGCAAAGCCAAAATGATCCCACCAGCGTCCAATTCCCGAAAAAGTTGAATTGAACATGTGGCGGTATTCCATCACGGCAACATGACCAGCTTGGTCGCGGAACTGTCCATTGTAGTAACCCCTCAAATCGAAAGGGGTTCCTATTTTCTGCATCCTGGGCGGTGGGACATCTCCAAAACTGTATTTACTACTGACATTCCAAGCCAAAACCCGGCGGGGACCAAATTTTTCAATCGAGCGATACTGCCGGTAATCGATGGCATAAGATCCATAATTGAAGTCGCTGCCAAGTGCTTTTGAGGCAAAGAAGAACTTGCCATCAAGAAATATGCCCCGATATGCATTGGCCGGCACGTCACGTGTATCATACGAAAAGCTAAGGCCTACTCCATTGGTTCGCAACGAATAACCAGAGGCATCGCCCCCGTATTCCAAATAGTCGGGATCTTCAACGATCTGGGCAGCAGGTTTGGTCATCTCATCGTAAGCGAAATCAACCATTGGTCCAAGAAAAAAATCACTCTCTCCCAATCGAAACAAAAACACAGGGTTGATTTGAAAGCTCATGGAGTTGAACTCAGTGGTAGAATCGCTTCGAACCTTATTTAAAGCACTTTGGTAGCCTACCCCATAATAATGGTCAATTGTCTTTTTAAACGAGTACTGCCCCTCCAAGCGGTAACGATCGTGCTTAAAAAACAACTGAGGACGCGATATGAGGGTAAATCCACCACCATTAGTCAGCATCACACCAAAAGCCATGGGCACCACTGAGCGCGGCTGTATGGTATCGCTGGGATTGATTTTAAACGTGGCCAATACGCTTCCGCCAAGCAACACACCAGATTCTGGAGCATAGCCTGGACCGCCCAAAATACTAAACCGTGCATTCCGCTTTTTCTTCACAACGGGAGTTTCACTGGTCTCCTGGGCATTGACAGAAGTCAATGCCATCAGGAGTATCATCAAGGACAATCGATAAAAGTTCATAGATTCCGTTTAATAAATTAACTCCACATTTCGAATTTCCAATGTTGAACCTTCATGCCCTTTGGGTGGATTTGTTCCGGCGCCTTTATATCGATAACCACCGGCACTGGCCGAGAAGTTAAAGGACAAATGGGTGGGATCATCATTGAAACTGCCCCACTGTTCCTTAACCAATTGAGTTGTGTATTTCCAATTATTCGAGGTTCCAGACTCTTTAACAGGAGGCCCATTTTCCCCGGTATTGGGATCGGTATAGAAGTGGAAAACCCACAAAGGAGCCCATGGCAGGTTGATACCAGCTACGCGATAGGCATTAGGATCGGTTGAAATACTATTTTCAATCTGCTCCTTCCCATAATAAAAGGTGATCTCTTGAGTTGTCCAGCTCTCCGTTTTTTTGGAACTGATATATCCAGCCGACCCAATCCGGTAGAATTTGGTATTGGCAGGATCCTTCTGGTCATAAACCCGTTTTTGGAGAACCGCCCACACCTCCATGGAGTCGGTCTCAGCCAAGTCGCGCGACACCCACTTTACGGCGCCGGTTCCCGGGATCCATTCGACCACCTGGGTTCCGGGAGTGTAACGGTATTCGAAACGGATTGATTTAGGCTTATAAACAAAGGGAATGCCATGGTCCGCATTTTTCCTTTGGTTATCTCGAGGCAGGAAATTAGCGCCATTGGCACGAAACTCCCCAAGAAAAAGGGTTGCAGAAGCAATTCCTGAACCAACCGTAGATCCAGCTACTTGATTATATAAGGTAGTCAACTTCACATGGCCATTGGGGTTAGGAAATCCTGAAGGCATGCATGTTGCCCGGTTCAAAATAGCCGCCACCACATTGGTATTTGCCCAGGGCGTGTATTGCCCCGGTTCACCGATGTTATAATAGCTGTTTCCATCATTAAACTGACCAATGGGAACCCAATAATCGACCAAGGATGAATATTTCAATTGCCGTTCATACTCACCTACTGTCATCACCACATCCAAGCGGCGCCTATCCACTCCATTTTCAGCAATGACCCAAAAGGTTTGAACACTATTAAAGTCATTAACCATTTTATAATCGGGCTGAACAGAAGCCAGAGAAGGAACCACAATATCCTGAATGGTGATATTGCCCAAATCGGACGTGGGTGGAAGACTCACAAAAGCCTGGTCAGGACTTTCGTCCGTCCCTTCACCCAATTGGATATTTCCTTGAAGGGTGGTACTTGGGTTTATCGGATTAACCACATAGATTGAAGTAGGTTTGTTTCGATTCGATTTTTCAAATACACTTTCATCGACACAAGAATACAAACCCAAGCCTACAAATGCCAATATCATTATTTTCTTCATAACGATGGTTTTTTATTTCCTTTAAAAAAGTAGTAAGTAAAGCCAATCTGCACATTCAACACATTCAAGCCATCCCGAAAAGTGAATTTTCTTGATTGCCCTTTGTCAACTTTATCTTTCTCAATATTTTTTATACGATACTCCAACCCGACGGGTCCCAATTGAATTTCAAATGCCAGCTTGGGAGCTGTAAAATATGTGAACCCTAATCCCAATCCGGCACCAAAACCTTGAGTATTGGACAAAATAGTTGAAATACTCTCATCGCTCATGCCAGGATTACGGATGGCTCGCTGATAGGAGGTGCTGTTCAAATAATACACGGAGGTTTCGGAAGCCAAGTAGAATTTTCCACTCTGACCAATTGGCACATAATTGCGGATAAAAAAATGACTTTCGTACCGATCCGAAGCCACTTGGGTTCGATAAGTTGTTGCATTAAAGGAGATATTGAGGAAATCGGCCTCCAAAGTTTGCTCATTCTTCACATAACTGTATTTCCCACGATAACCCACCGACAACAATGGATTAAGGAAATAACCACCAATAAATGACAATTTGATATTTTGCTTGTCCACATCAATCAAATCGACATTGGCAATAACAAAATCATTTTCTCCTTCAGTGCCGCCAAAGCTAATATTTCCTCCAAGGAAAAAATCAGATTTACTAAACCTGGATAGATCCAGTCCTTTCAATTCTTTTGCGGAATTGGAGGATCCTTCCACTTGATGTTTCAATACAGTTTGCTGCCCATGCAACAACAAATGGCCTGTCAGGAAAAAACTAACCAACAGAACAATTGTCCATTTCTCCGATTTTCTTATCATAAATTTAGAATTATAGTTTAACGTCCCTACAATTATCCTTAACAAAACAGAAGCATGCAATGTTCGAATAATAAGAAGCAATTTACAATATAATAATCATTTTTTCAAACAAAATTCCATTACACAAAGAATTTAGTAAGTCCAAAAAAAGACTAAAGCACAAGGACTTTCCAAAATCACTAATCTTTCAAATTTTATATTTTTAGACGAACAATTCATGTTTACAGACAATTAGTGGCATTGGGGCGAACAATTAGACAGCACGAATGCATGCGGCTTAAAAAAATTTGCATGGAATTTGTTATTTTTACGCATCACAACCATCATTCACGTTTTTATGATTCAAAGACAACTGACATTAGTATTCTTCCTGATGATTGGTCTTATCGGATTCAGTGCCTGCAACCGTTTCCAGGGCATTCCCAAAGACTATCATCCCTTGCTAGAAAAAGCCCTTGACAAAGCTGGCGAAAAGGCACACGAACTTCAGCAGGCGCTGGACAAGGCTCCAGAAAACCAGAAGGAAGCAATGGCCTTTTTAATTGCCCACATGCCAGAGCAGGATTTGAAAGAACTCTCGGCCGATTTTCTGCTTGAAAATGTGGCTGTAGCCTATTTGGCCAAGGAACAATTCAGTTGGGCTCAAGCCTTGCCCGACTCCATCTTTTTGAACGATGTACTGCCCTATGCCAGCATGAACGAACGGCGCGACAATTGGCGGCGCGACTTTTTCGACCGCTTCACCAAATATGTGGCACAATGCACCGATCCACGGGCAGCCATCGACTCGTTGAACAAGCACATCCGCGACGAACTTAAGGTAGATTACAACACCAAACGCCGCAAGCCCGACCAAAGCCCTTATGAGTCGATGGAGCAAAACATGGCATCGTGCAGCGGACTTTCGGTGCTGCTAACCGATGCCTTTCGCTCAGTGGGCATTCCCTCGCGCATTGCCGGCACCCCAAACTGGCACGACAACCGGGGCAACCACAACTGGAACGAGGTATGGATCGACGGCCAATGGTATTTTACCGAGTATTACCCCAGTGGGTTGAACAAGAGCTGGTTCCTGCCCGATGCAGGTAAGGCCGATGCCAACGATCCCGAACACGCCATCTTTGCCACCTCTTGGAAACCGGCCGATCAGCACTTCCCGTTGGTTTGGGATTCCACCATCACCTATGTGCCCGGGGTCAATGTCACTGAACGGTATGTGGAACTATACCGCCAGGAAGAGGCACTAAAACAACTGTCGGAAACCCACACTACAGTTAAAGTACAAATGTTCAAAGAAAATGTTTGCACACTCCATGGTGACGACCGGGTGGAAATCAATGTGGATGTGTTCCTTGGTGCCGAACAAGTTGGGGGTGGCCGCACAGCCGGTCCTACCCAAGATATGAACGATGTGCTGGAGTTGCAACTCGAAAAAAACAAAACCTATAACTTTGTTTACATTGGAGCCAATGGGCTGAAAAAAAACACCAGCTTTGATGTCAAAGAAGAGCCGGCAACTCTGAAACTCTATATGAAATAAGCTTCACCACATAATAAAACATTCAATAAGCCTCTTTGGAAAACAACCGAAGGGGCTTTTTGATAATGTGATAATGAACTAATGTGGTGATGTGGTAATGTGGTAATGTGCTAATGGGTTGATGGGTTGATGGGTTGATGTGATTAATTGATTAATTGAGGAGTTGATTATTTGAGGAGTTGAGTCGTTCAGGATGATTTAGAAAGCCTATGACATTGTTAAAAAATAAACATAACCATTAATAATCAAAAGAAAATATCAAAACAGGGCAACCGTCATCTTTTTGTTATAATTTTGGCGCCGAATAAATCGGCATCGATAAAAAGAAACAGAGATGGAGTGGTTCAATAGTCTATTCGTTGAGCAATCGGTAATACAGGCCGTCGTGGTGCTGTCAACCATCATAGCCATTGGCTTGTCGCTGGGGCAAATTAAAATTTTCGGGGTTTCCTTGGGTGTCACCTTTGTCTTTTTCGTGGGCATCTTAGCTGGCCATTTGGGACTCACCATTCAGTCGGACATGCTGAATTATGCCGAAAGTTTCGGGTTGATCATTTTTGTTTATGCACTGGGACTTCAAGTGGGGCCATCCTTTATCGCCTCATTTATGAAAGGCGGCATCAAACTGAATACATTGGCCTTGGGGGTGGTTTTCACGGGCACCCTGATGATGCTGGGTTTTTACTTTATGACCGACATCTCACTGCCGGAGATGACTGGAATATTTTGCGGTGCAGTGACCAACACGCCTGCCCTGGGTGCGGCTCAGCAAACCCTCAAGCAGATGGCCATCGACGGTACTGCCTCGCAACCCGACTTGGCATTGGGATGTGCTGTCACCTACCCGTTGGGCGTGGTGGGCGTCATATTGGGATTGATCTTTTTACGCAAATTCATCACCTCTGCCGATCAAATCAGCTGCAACACGGAGGCACAAGATGGTTCCAAAACATTCATCGCCAGCTTCCAAATTTCCAACCCAGCCATCTACAATAAAACTGTCAAGGAGGTGGCGTCGTTCATCTCCAATAAATTTGTCATTTCACGAATCTGGCAGAATGGAACGGTATTGATTCCCAACTCAGAAACCATCTTAACCGAAAACGATAAGATATTGGTGATCACCAGCCAGAAAGACCTCAAAGCACTGACAGCTCTTTTTGGCATTGTGGTGGAAGACGACTGGAACAGCGAAGATATCGACTGGAATGCCATTGATTCGCAACTGGTTTCACACCGCATATTGATCACCCAATCGGAAATCAACGGCAAAAAAATATCGCAACTCAAGCTGCGCAACAAGTATGGGGTCAACATCACGCGAGTTTACCGCTCGGGCATCAACCTGCTGGCCACCCCCGACCTCACCCTCCAACTGGGCGACCGCGTGACGGTGGTGGGATTGCAAGAGGCCATCAAGGATATTGAAAATTTGTTGGGCAACCGGGTAAAACGGCTGAGCGAACCCAATTTGGTGGCCATTTTTATTGGAATTGTCCTAGGATTGATATTGGGTTCCATCCCCTTCGCCATTCCCGGCGTGAGTTTGCCGGTGAAGCTGGGCATTGCCGGTGGCCCCATCGTGGTAGGCATCTTGATGGGGGCTTTTGGACCCCGTTTCCACATCATCACCTACACCACAAAAAGTGCCAACCTGATGCTCCGCGGTGTTGGCATCAGCCTCTACCTCACCTGCCTGGGACTGGATGCAGGTTCCCAATTTTTCGAAACGGTATTTGGCACACAAGGTTTGGTTTGGCTGGGAATCGGTTTTGCATTAACTGTGGTGCCGGTTATTTTAGTTGGCCTATATGCCATGCGATTCAAAAAGATGGATTACGCCACCGTGAGCGGTATGTTGTGTGGCAGTATGGCCAACCCCATGGCACTCAACTACGCCAACACCATGGTGGATGGTGACCAACCCTCGGTATCGTACGCCACAGTTTACCCCTTGTGCATGTTTGCCAGGGTGATCATCGCCCAACTGATATTGCTGATGTTCCTGTGATTAACTTCTAAATTTGATATTTAAAAAGAGGGTGTCCCAAAGTTGGGGATACCCTCTTTTTTAGTACTCCTACTCGAGAAGTTGTCCAGATATTTAATTCACGAAGGGACAAAAATCTTTTTGAACACAACCTTTAAATTATTCTTTGATGGTCATCTCATCGAGCAGGTAACCGGCACCGGCCAGCTTGTCGATGATGAAGAGCACATAACGCACATCGAGCGAGATGTTGCGGCACTGGTCGGGGTTGAACATCAAGTCGCTCATAACGCCTTCCCAGGCGCGGTCGAAATTGATGCCAACCAGCTGCCCTTCAGCATTGAGTACCGGACTGCCGGAGTTCCCCCCGGTGGTATGGTTGGTGGCCACAAAACAGACCGGCACGGTGTTGCCCAACGCATAACGACCATAGTCCTTGGTTTGATGCAACTCTTTCAATCGGGCTGGCACACGGTAATCGTAGATGTCTGGATTATCCTTCTCCATGATGCCTTCCAAGGTGGTTTGATGCTGGTAATAAACCCCATCGCGTGCCTGATACCCCTTAACTTGCCCATAGCTGACACGCAGGGTGAAGTTGGCATCGGCAAAAAAGCGCCTTTCAGGTTCATAAGCCATTTGCGCCGCCATATATTGTTTGTCGAGCAAATCGATTTGCTCCTTCAACTGGCGCGTTTTACCATACACCTCATCATAATAATACTTCAACAGAGAGCTCATCAGCCCGTAAGCAGGATCTTTCTTGATACTGGCCGGCGATTTGGCGCCCCAGCCTGTCAACAAAGCATCCACTTTTTCGGGTGAGGCAAAGATGGTTTTCTTGAAAACATCATCAACAAACCGTTTGATATCGCCCTTGTAACGATTGTCTATCTGCTGGTAAACCGGGGGCAAAAACGATTGGGGGATATTTTTGCGGTAAACCTCCAACATGGCGGCCGTCATCTCTTGGTCCAGTGCCGTGTTGTAATCCTTGAAAAACTCATCGGCCGCTTGACGCACTTTTTCAACCGCGCCATCGATCTTCTCCTTGGAAGGGGATTCTGGCCCTCCATACAGCTTCATCAATGGGTCGAAAGCCCGGGCAAGCTGGGCGGTTTCGATGCCCCCCCTGAAAACAAGCTCGGCAAGGAAATCGGAAGCCAAACGGTAAGGTGTGTAGTCGGTGTACAGTTTTTCGTAGCCTGCCAACAGGTTCCCATATTGCCCCAGAAGGGACGCATCGGCCTCCACCCATTTTTGGAAACCTGCTTCATACTGTTGTTTACGGTCAACGGCATTGAGGATGGCCAACCCACGGTTCTCACCAATCCACCGTTTCCAGGAGTTGGAAGTGGAAGCATTCTTTGAAGCATACTGGATGCGCACCTTGGCATCGGCGCCTTGGTGGCGGTTCATAATCTCCAACTTTTGGGTGCGCAGCTCAATCAGCTTGGGGTTAATGGTCTCGGTCAACATGCTGATGTGGTGAGAGGGCACATACTGGTAGGTAGTGCCCGGATAACCAAACACCATGGTAAAATCGCCTTCCTGAACGCCCTTGAGGCTGATCTCGAAGTGGCGTTTGGGGCGGTAGGGCACATTATCGGGCGAATAGTCGGCCGGTTTGTTGTCCTTATTGGCATAAATGCGGAATACCGAAAAGTCGCCGGTATGGCGTGGCCACATCCAGTTGTCGGTGTCGCCACCAAACTTGCCAATGGCCGACGGGGGCGCTCCCACCAAACGGATATCGCGGAACACTTCGTTCACAAACAGGAAATACTGGTTGCCATTGTAAAAAGATTTCACCACCGCCTCGTAATGGGTTCCCTGAACAGCCTCTTTTTTGATGGCCTGAATATTGTCGCTAATTTTGGCATTTTGATCGGCCAGCGGCATCGTGTCGTCCACACCATTCAAAACACGGGCGGTCACCTCATCCATGCGGACCAAAAAAGTAACCGATAAACCGGGGTTGACCAGCTCCTCGGAGCGGTTCATGGCCCAAAAACCATTGGTGAGGTAGTCGTGCTCCACAGCGCTGTGGCTTTGGATCTGGTCGAAGCCACAGTGGTGGTTGGTGAACAACAGCCCCTCGTCGGAAACCAGTTCTCCAGTGCAACCACGGCCAAAGATCACCACGGCATCCTTGAGGCTGTTTTTATTGACCGAATAGACATCTTCGGCCGTGAGCTTGAAGCCCAGACGCTGCATCTCCTCGATGTTGTATTTTTCGAGCAGCATGGGAATCCACATGCCCTCATCGGCCCAAAGTGGCCTGAAAATTCCGGCCAGCAGGACCAGAACGAGTAACATTTTCTTCATCAATTTATCATTTAAGTAGTTATTTTTCCAAAGCCATTCCAACACTAAGCGTGCCTCCATTCATGATTGGTGATAAATAAAAAAGCGCGGAGAAAACCAATTTTCGCCCACGCAATAAAAATACGAAAAACAATTTTTCCACAAGCAGACAAAAGTCACAAGCGCTGCAACTCGGCATAGAGGCGTTGTACGGGGAGCCCCATCACATTATGGTAAGAGCCTTCGATATAATCGATGCCCACTAGGCCTATCCATTCCTGAATACCATAAGACCCAGCCTTGTCAAATGGTTGGTATTTTCGGACATAATACTCGATATCGGTATCGCTCAGACGTTTGAAGTAAACCTTTGTCTTAACCGAAAAAGAGCGTTGCACATGGGGAGTTGTGAGTGCCACGCCAGTAATCACCTTATGGCTTTTTCCCGAAAGCATCTTCAACATCTCTTGAGCCTCTTGGACATCGGTAGGCTTTCCGAGGATGAGGCCATCGCACACCACAATGGTGTCGGATGTTATCAGCAAAAGATTGTCCTTTTTAACCTCATCGGCATAGGCTTGTGCTTTCTTCACGGCCAGGTATTCGGCCACCTCTCTATTTTTGAGGGTTTGAGGGAAATCTTCCTCCACCCCATCCTTCACCATCACCTTAAAATCAATATCCAGCGATTTCAAAAGTTCTTGCCGCCGGGGCGAATTGCTGGCCAGAACCACCTTATACTTTTGCAGATTATCCAACATAATACTTTTCCACTACTTACTTTTGCAAAAATATAATTTTAGATTGAATTGGGCATCTGTTCAACCACATATCCTGAACAACTTTCGATTAATAGAGCA
>JAGPIS010000019.1 GCA_018054835.1 Breznakibacter sp.
AGCTTCTAACCAACTATGGAGAAGTGGCAGGGATATGGTTCGATGGCCATTGGGATCAATTGGACAATGACCACAACAAAGAATTGGGATCAAAGGTGGATTGGCACTACAATGAGATCTACGAGCTCATCCATCGCTTACAACCAGCCTGCATGATAGGAAACAACCACCACCTGCAACCATTACCTGGGGAAGATTTCCAGATGTTTGAACGCGATTTGCCCGGGGAAAACAAAGCCGGACTGAGCGGACAATCAGTTTCTACCCTTCCGTTGGAAACCTGCGAAACCATTAATGGAGCATGGGGTTTTGACATTACCGACCGATCGTACAAATCGAACAAAGAGCTGATACACCTTTTGGTAAAAGCTGCCGGACATGGCGCCAACTTGCTCCTGAACATCGGCCCCATGCCCAATGGGGAGATTCAACCTGAATTTGTTGAAAGGCTTACAAACATTGGGCAATGGCTCGAAAAGAACGGGACGACCATTTATGCCACCAAGGGCGGCTTCATTAGGCCTCAAGAATGGGGGTGTGTCACACAAAAAGACCATAAGGTTTACATCCACTTATTCAAAAAACCGGTAGTGCCCTTTGAACTTGAAGTACCGGGGAAAGTCAAATCCATCAAGAAATTTGGGACAGACGCACAAAAAGTTCCCTTCAAACAGAAAAATCAGAAAACAACATTTGATCTAGAAGGGGTCGTTTTTGACGATATAGACACCATACTGGAAATCACCATAAAGTGAATAATTAAAAGGCCTGCTGTCAACCTTGTGCAGCAGGCCTTCTTTTATGAGGGAATCACTAAAAACGATACGACAAGGAGATCAAAACTGATGAATTAGATAATCCATAATCAAACCCAGACACATCTTTCTTCAATTTATTTTCTGAACCACCTCTTTCGGAAGTGCCTGTACAATAGGTGAAGAAAGGCAGAATTTCGGCACCAAAAACAAAATTTTCACTCAAGAGATAATTCAATGTTTTTTCATATTCAACAATTAAGTTTATCAAAGAAAAAAAATATCATCAATAATAAACGTGACATTTATCATTACAACCCAGCAATGTTTAAGATTCGTGTTGTCAAGAACCCATTAAATAGCTATATTTAAGGCTAATAAAAAACATGAGCATGATGGGCACACACATTCTTTGGGCTGCATTTGTGGCCTGGTTTATAGCACAAATATTGAAGGTTCTCATTCCACTCCTACAAGTCAAGAAATTCAACATCCGACGATTTATCGAGAGTGGTGGCATGCCCAGCTCCCATACAGCCATGGTGATTGCGCTCACCACTTCCATTGCAAAATACGAAGGGTTTCAATCCACCGGCTTTGCCATCGCGCTGGTGTTTTCATCCATCGTGATGTACGACGCCTCCGGAGTGCGTCGCGCTGCAGGAAAACAGGCAGTAATCCTTAACGAAATCATCCGCGACATTTACCACCACAAATATAAAGGGCATCTTCTCAAAGAATTGATTGGCCATACACCGCTCGAAGTCTTGGCTGGATTTATATTAGGACTGGTTGTGGGCATTTTGGTTTAAATACAAAAAGCAGCTTGCACAACTATGCAAACTGCTTTTTTTGGTCGGTCTGCAGGGACTCGAACCCTGGACCCGCTGATTAAGAGTCAGCTGCTCTACCAACTGAGCTACAAACCGTGATCATTTTGATGATGCAAAAATGGCAAATATTATTAAACACAACAAATAATTCGGTTGTTTTTTAAAATTATATGAATACATATTTTTCATTACCCAATTAAACCACTATAAACCAATAAAAAAGGAGCAGTCACACAACCACTCCTTTCTTGGGTAAGCAACCAAATTTTTCAGACAACACCCTGCGAAATCATGGCATTGGCCACTTTGATAAAACCGCTGATGTTGGCACCTTTCACATAGTTAACAAAACCATCGGGCTCCGCACCATATTTACAACACGACTGATGGATGTTTTTCATAATCTCCTGCAGTTTGGCATCCACCTCTTCGCGCGTCCAGGTGAGGCGCATGGAGTTTTGCGTCATCTCCAAGCCCGAAGTGGCAACACCACCGGCATTGGCCGCCTTACCGGGACCATATAATATCCTTTTTTTCAAGAACAACTCAACTGCTTCCGGGGTAGAGGGCATATTGGCACCTTCGGCCACGCAAATACAGCCATTGGCCAATAGCATAGCAGCATCTTCGCCATTCAATTCATTTTGTGTGGCACAAGGCATGGCCACATCACATTTGATGCCCCATGGGCGCTCACCGTGATGATAGGTTGCCGCAGGATATTGGTCGGCATACTCGCGGATGCGTCCACGGATGGCATTCTTCAACACCATCACATACTCCAGCTTCTCGGGTGTAATGCCTTCGGGATCATGGATAAATCCGTTGGAATCGGACATTGTGACCACTTTTCCGCCCAGCTCGGTTACTTTTTCTACCGCATATTGTGCCACATTGCCAGATCCGCTGATCAGAACCGTTTTCCCCTTCAAATCTTCGCCACGGGTTCGGAGCATCTCAAGAGCAAAATAGGTCGTGCCATAACCAGTCGCTTCAGGGCGCATGGGGCTCCCTCCCCACTCTGCACCTTTTCCAGTGAAAGTTCCGGTAAACGAGTTGCTCAACCGCTTGTACTGGCCAAATATATAGCCTATTTCGCGGCCACCAACTCCAATGTCGCCCGCCGGAACATCCGTTTCAGGTCCCACATGGCGGTGCAATTCGGTAACAAAAGACTGACAAAATTTCATCACCTCTTGCTCCGACTTACCCTTTGGATTAAAATCGCTTCCCCCTTTTCCGCCTCCCATGGGTAGTGATGTCAGGCTATTTTTTAAAACCTGCTCATAAGCTAGGAACTTCAGGATACTCTGGTTGACCGAAGCATGAAACCGAAGTCCACCTTTGTAAGGGCCAATGGCGCTGCTCATTTGCACCCGATACCCCCGATTAATCTGGATTTCACCACGGTCATCCAACCACGGAACCCTGAAAGAGATCACTCGTTCAGGCTCTGCCAAACGTTCCAATATTTTGTGCTTCAAATAGATGGGGTTCTCCAAAACAAACTCAGCCAAAGTCTCAACCACCTCCTGAACAGCTTGGTGAAACTCTGGCTCACAAGGATTTTTGGCTTTCACCTGAAACATAAAATTCTCGACAAATTCCTTAACTCTTAAATTTTCCATAAATGAATTTAACTTGATTTGGTCTTCCACAATATATTATAGACAAGGGTTCACCCCCATCTCTGCTTTTCCCGGATGATAAAAATATAAATATGAACGAATAATTCAAAGTTTAATTTTGAACTAAAACTAAAACACCTAAAATTTCTACATTATGACAAAAACCAAACCCTAAAAACAGAACCATACTAATATTTCCAACAAAAAATATCCTCATAATAATTTCTGGCACGACTATTGTGAGACATTCATCATTAAATTTTTATATAATGAGTACAGGAACAGTAAAATTTTTCAACGAAACCAAAGGTTTTGGATTTATTAAAGTTGACGGAAGTGGCGAAGAGATCTTCGTACATGTATCAGGCTTGCAAGATGAAATCAGACAAGATGACCAGGTAACTTTCGATGTAGAGCGTGGTAAAAAAGGAATGAATGCAGTAAACGTGCGTTTGGCATAATATTCACAGCAGCGAAAGCTGTTTAGCAATGCTTTATTAAAACCCGGGTTATTCCGGGTTTTTTTATCCCCTAACCTCCCCCTTGTGTCCTATTTTATCACCACACCTATCCTTTTGAAAAAACTTCTGGAAATATCTTCAATAAAAACATGACAGTTGTATTTGTGGCACACTTGTTGTAATAGTATCATCATTAAATATTATATGATGAGTACAGGAACAGTAAAATTTTTCAACGAAACCAAAGGTTTTGGATTTATTAAAGTTGACGGAAGCGACGAAGAGATCTTCGTACATGTATCAGGCTTGCAAGATGAAATCAGACAAGATGATCAGGTAACTTTCGATGTAGAGCGTGGTAAAAAAGGAATGAATGCAGTAAACGTGCGTTTGGCATAATATTCAAAGCGGCGAAAGCTGTTCACATAATGCTTTAATCAAAACCCGGTAGCTACCGGGTTTTTTTTATGCCTTTAAAAAGGTCGCCAACTTATAAAACTCTAACAACCAAGGATATTACAATATAAAGTTTGGTTACAAGATTACCCAGAATGGTTAGTTTCATAAAGTAACCTGTTTTATGAATGATAAACCCAAATATTTTCTATTTTTGCAACAAAATTTAAAAGCCACCATACAATGTTTGAAAATTTAAGTGAAAGGCTCGAACGGTCATTTAAGATATTTAAGGGTGAAGGCAAAATCACTGAGTTGAACATTGCCGAAACGCTGAAAGATGTGCGCAAGGCACTTTTGGATGCCGACGTCAACTACAAGGTAGCCAAACAGTTTACCGACAATATTAAACAAAAGGCACTTGGACAGAATGTACTGACAGCAATAAAACCTGGTCAGATGATGGTTAAGATCGTCCACGACGAGTTGACCGAGCTGATGGGCGGCGCTTCATACGATGTGAACATCAAAGGCAATCCTGCTGTAATCCTGATGGCGGGTTTGCAGGGTTCGGGAAAAACCACCTTTTCGGGCAAGTTGGCTAACCTGATGAAGACAAAACGCGGTAAAAACCCGTTGCTGATTGCCTGTGACGTTTACCGTCCGGCTGCGATCAACCAGCTTCAGGTTTTAGGCGAACAAATAGGCGTTTCTGTTTACACCGAGACGGGCAACAACAATCCGGTCAAGATTGCAGAGAATGGTATCAAACATGCCAAAGCAAACGGTTTTGACTTGGTGATTGTGGATACCGCAGGCCGTTTGGCCATCGACGAACAGATGATGAACGAGATAGCCGCAATCAAAAAGGCCATCTCCCCACAAGAGATCCTCTTTGTTGTGGACTCCATGACGGGTCAGGATGCTGTGAACACTGCCAAAGAGTTCAACGAACGCCTGAACTTCGACGGGGTTATCCTAACCAAACTCGATGGTGACACCCGTGGTGGTGCTGCACTTTCTATCCGCAGCGTGGTGGACAAACCCATCAAGTTCGTTGGTACAGGTGAGAAAGTGGAAGCACTCGATGTGTTCCACCCCAGCCGTATGGCCGACCGGATTTTGGGCATGGGTGATATTGTTTCTTTGGTAGAACGTGCCCAGGAGCAATTTGATGCCGATGAAGCCCGCAAGCTTCAGAAGAAAATTGCCAAAAACCAGTTCGACTTCAACGACTTCCTTTCGCAGATCAACCAGATCAAAAAGATGGGTAACCTGAAAGACCTGGCCTCTATGATACCTGGTATGGGCAAGATGTTGAAAGATATCGACATCGACGACAATGCCTTCAAGGGCGTTGAAGCCATTATTTTTTCAATGACACCCAAGGAGCGCGAAAACCCACAATTGATTGATGGAAGTCGCCGCAAGCGCATTGCTGCCGGTAGTGGCACCTCCATACAGGAAGTCAACCGCCTGCTCAAACAATTTGAAGACACCCGCAAAGTGATGAAGATGATGACTTCGGGTGCCGGCAAAAACATGGGCCGCATGATGGCAAAAAGATAACCACATCATAATGAAAACAATAACCGCAAAACAGCCTCGACCAGCAAAATAGCTGATTAAAGGTTGATTTGCGGTTTTTAATTTTATAACCATGCAAATCATCGATGGAAAAAAAATCTCGAAAGAGATACGGGACGAGATTGCTATTGAGGTAGCAAAGATGCGTGTCGAAGGCTTGAAAACGCCCCACTTGGCGGCTGTTTTGGTAGGGCACGATGGCGGGAGCGAGAGTTATGTGTCCAACAAGATCAAAGCCTGCGAGGAAGTTGGCTTTATCTCGTCGCTCTACCGGTTCGAAACCAACATAACTGAAGAGCAGCTTCTTGAAGTGGTGCACCAGCTCAATACAGATCCCGATGTGGACGGATTCATCGTGCAACTTCCACTTCCCAAGCATATTTCGGAAGAGAAGATCACCGAAGCCATCGACCCAAAGAAGGATGTGGATGGTTTCCACCCGCAAAACGTGGGTCGCATGACCATCGGCTCCCCGGCCTTTGTGTCGGCCACCCCGCAAGGTATCATGGAGCTGGTCAAACGCTATGGCATTGAAACCAAGGGCAAGCATGTGGTGGTGATCGGCCGCAGCAACATCGTGGGGCGCCCTATGAGCATCCTGATGTCGCAAAAAGGCATCGACGCCACTGTGACAGTTTGTCATAGCCGCACCAGCAACCTGAAGGAGATCGCTTTGCAAGCTGACATTATTGTCGCTGCCATTGGCATTCCCGGCTTTGTGAAAGAGGAGATGGTGAAAAACGGTGCCGTGGTGATTGACGTGGGCACTACCCGTGTGCCCGACGAAACGGCCAAAAATGGCTGGCGCCTGAAAGGCGATGTGGACTTCGGTGCCGTGGCTCCCAAATGCAGCTTCATCACACCGGTTCCGGGCGGCGTGGGTCCTATGACCATCACCTCATTAATGATCAACACCTTGAAATCGGCCAAAAAAGAGATTTATAAATAATGGTGGTCGTTGGATGTAAAGTGTTTCGACCATATCCACGAGATTAGAAATATTAAGAGCGACCCAAGGCGGTCGCTTTTTTTTTAAATACAGGAGGATGACCTATAGTGCGACATGTTTTGGCATACCAACCCCATTTCTTTGCTTGAAAAACTATGGGACATGGAAAAAAACATGAAGCTAAAGATGCTGGAAAGCATCGGGAAAGTATATGAAGCAGCCGAAAATTGCAAGCTTGAAGATCAGTTCTTTGCAGGGATTGATTCCGAACTCGAACTACTTTCCCAATATTTCGGAACCACCAAACACCAATCCTTTTTTATTGCCATGGTATTTGCCCTCAATTACAAAGGGGATACGGTCGATTTGAGAGATATGATTGGGTATTTCGATTGCAACCCCATGGAGATTCTCAAATACAACAGCGACTTGAGCCATCTTTGTGCAACGGGGATCTTTGAGAAACAGAAATCGAGGCACAGCATGCGGGTTGCCGGTTCCAGCGACCAATTCACCATCAATGGGCGGGTTGCAGAGGCTCTTTTGCACAACCAACCGATGCCCAAATTGACAGAGGACATCGTTGAGGATCTGTTTGGTCTCCTCGAAAAATTCGAAGACCTGGGGGAAATGCGCAGCGATGAAGAGATATCAACCAGAGAGTTATTAAACAATACCAAGGCATTGATCGCCACCAACCTCCAATACCCCCTGATTGGAAGGATCAATTCAATGAAACTGGAAACACAGGATGCCTATCTGTACCTCCTTCTGATTTGGAAGGCCATCACAGGGTATGATTCGGTTGAGGCAAAACGGCTTTTCGGCCTTTTATACGACAATGCCCCAGCTCGCATCAGAAATATGCAGGCGCTACTATCGGGTGCGAATATCCTGGTGGAACAAGGTATGATTGAAATTGTGGAGGGTCGTTTTTTGAACGAAGCAGAATTGAAATTGACCGACACTTCTCTCAACCTCATGAAGGAGTGCAATATCAACCTTTTTGTTAAAAAGAAAAAAAATGAACTGGTGCTCTCTCCCACCGCCATACCTGCCCGGACATTGGTGTTCCCGGAAACCGAAATGCAGCAGCTTTTCTTACTGAAAGATTTGCTGACAGAGGAAAAGTACCTGAAGACCAGACAACGGCTGAGTGACAAACACCTGCCTTGCGGGGTGACAGCGTTGTTGCATGGCGCTCCGGGAACCGGCAAGACGGAAATAGTGAAGCAAATGGCTCGAGAAACCCAACGAGAACTGATGAAGGTGGAGATAAGCCAGTCGAAATCGGCCTGGTTTGGCGAGAGCGAGAAGATCGTCAAGCGAATCTTCACCGACTACAAGGCCTTAGCCAAATCGTGTGAGCGAATGCCTATCCTGCTTTTCAACGAAGCCGATGCCATCATCTCCAAACGGCGCGAGCTTGGCAACTCAAGTGTGGCACAAACCGAGAATGCCATACAAAATATCCTGTTGGAAGAACTGGAAAACTTTGATGGCATATTGATTGCCACCACAAATCTCGCCTCCAACCTTGACACGGCCTTTGAACGACGGTTCCTTTTCAAGATCCAATTCGGAAAACCCGATCATGCCATCAGATCAAGAATTTGGAAATTGAAAATGCCCTCATTACCACCAGAAGAGTGTGACATGCTGGCTCAAAAATTTGATTTTTCGGGTGGACAGATCGACAACATAGTGCGCAAAAGTGAAATACACGAAATCGTGCATGGCGAAAAGGTGACAACGGCACACCTGTTGCAGTTCTGTCGCGAAGAAACATTGGCCTTGAACCGGTCGAAGATAGGCTTCGGCCGACCTATTTCACCAAGTTGAGCACGTCAGCCATTCAACTGTTGCGCTTGACGGCTTGGGAGAATATGTCGTGAATCTTGTTGCGCAGCCATTGTGGGTGCAACACCTCGAGCGACCAGGAACGCGACATCAGTTCCATCATAAAATCGGCAGTGATGCCCAGAAATAACTCCACGGTGACGCCATCGCATGTGCGGGTCAGTTTCTGAGAGTGATGAATGGGCATGGTTTCGATGTAATTACCATCGCGGTGGTCAAATTTGAGCAGCACTTTTTCCGGTTCGGCGTCGGTAAACATGCTGAAAAAGTTGTTGTAATAGCTGTCCCAATCGATGGATTCGTCGGGTGTGAACCGTTCGCGCTGAATGGATGAGGCCAGCATCCTATCCAGGGCAAAGGCACGCACGGCACCAGGGGCACCCTGGTCGAAGCCCACCACATACCATCTTCCCCGGCTTTCTTTGATTATTTGCGGCAGGATGGTGCGTTGTTCGGTGGATTCCGGATGGAATTTATGATAAGTAATGTGCAGGATCTGTTTGTTTGCAATGGCTTGCCGGATGGAGAACAAGTGTTCTGTTCCCTTGGGCTTCCGCGATTCGGGATAGATAAAGCGGGGTTTACCTGTTTCTCCCCCCATGGCTGTCAATATGTGGAATGCATCCAGCAGCTGGCTAACCGATTGTGGGCTAGCCGATTCTTCGGCATCCAAATAATACCCTTTCTCCCTGCTTGAGTATTGGATGGTCACGCCAAACAAATCCTCCAGTTGACGAAGATCCCGCGCCAAGGTGCGTTCGGAAAGCCCTATTTCGAACCCCCGGCGGTCCATCTGGTCAACCAAATGGTTGGCAATCTCCTTTTTCGTTCGATAGGGATTGTTTTTAATGTACTCCAGAATCAGCAAATAGCGTTGCAAATAACCTTGTTTCGACATAATGGGCATTGTTTTGAACAAATATAATGATTTTAGCACGCCTGTGTCATGTTTTGGCATACCGCACATTTAGTTTTGTCAACAACCAAAGCGGGATAATAAAACCAGCTCCCGATCAACAAAAAATTTAACGACATGAATAAATGCAAATTCTTGCCCAACATCTGGATCACATTCAATTATGGGGGTTATTTCCATATTGGCCGCACCACGATTGAGGCGGGTGCCGAAATGATAGCTTGTGTTTCGGAGGCGGGTGATATGAGATTGATGCCCTATCCCCTAGCCAGCCATGTGAAACAATTGAAGTTCTTAAAGGATCTGTCTTTCTCGAAATATGTGTCATCGAAGGGAGATGGCGATTTTGAAGTGGATAGGAATTGAGAGATGAATGAAACATCATAATACGTTATGAAAATTTTGTATAAATATAAAATAAACAAACTTAATAGATACATTTGCATTAATAATCAATTAGAAATAAATCATAAAAAATCAAAATAAGAAAAATGGAAGGAAATAACATACTAACGAATAAAACACAAATAAGAAATCACATTATTAACTTTAATAATGATATCTATTTTCAAAGATTGCAAACACTGTATTACTCAAAATCATTTGCTGAAATTCTTTCTGTAAGTAGAAGAGAAACTAGTCACAGTTCATTTCTTGCATGGATTTTGAATAGTGGTGAAAGTCATTCATTAGGAACTCTTCCTTTACAGAAATTACTTGAAATAATTTCAATACGTTACAACTACAATGGAGAAGATTTAAATACAAAGCTTTTCAACCTTATTCTAACTGAAAAATACACAATAACATCCATAAGTATTGAAACAGAGAAAACAATAGCGAATGTTGGGAGAATAGATATTTATATAAAAACATCATTACTAACAGAAAAGAATGAATCAATTACCATAAACATCATCATTGAAAACAAAGTTGAAAGTAAAGAGAACAATAATCAAACAAACAGATACTATAATCACTTCAATAGAACAAACAGTCATGAATCAAACATATTTGTTTATTTAACACCAAAAACAACTTTTGAATTAAATCAATCAAACGAAACTGAATCAATCAACAACAATTTCATCCAGATTAATTATCAAATATTAGTTGATTATCTTTTTGAACCAATATTAAATCAAAACATCGCAGAAAGAACGAAATTTATTATAAAAGAATACTTACTATCCTTGAGTCAACCGGCTCTTGCAGAAAAAGGAGTTATTAATAAACAAAAACAAGGTTACATTATGGCATTAGGAAAAGATGAAAAAGAGTTACTATCCAATTTTTGGAGAAAAAATGAAAAGCTAATAATATCAGCTTTATATGCAATAAGCATTGATGAAACACAAGATGAACTTGTTAGAGAGACAACAGGGAAGGCACTATCAGCTCTTTCATCTTCAGATCGAGATTACAGCACAATTAATTTATTTATCAATAACATTCAATACAAAACTAGTTTTAAAAAATCAGATATCGGCTATTATACAATTCAACTATTAGAAGAAAATGAACTTATAAACAATGAGATATTCAATTTCTTAAGAGAGGACAGAAGTTGCAACTTCCAATTAATCAAAAGAAAAGAAGAAATCATTACAGAAACTGAACAAAAAAAATACAGAGTCAATGGAAAAGCTGAACTAATTTTTAATGGAGAGCATTACTATATTGCAAGAAACTGGGGAAAAGTTAATGGAATTGATAACACTGAAAAGTTTATTGAAAAGATAACTTCAAGATTTCCAAATATTACATACACTAGAAATAGCTAGTTATTGAATTTTCGATTTGAGCTTTGCTCCTGTCTCCGAATCGGAGCAAAGCTCAATTTATGCAGGAATTAAAAAACACATTCACAAAATTTACATATTTAAATTAAAACACAACAAACATAAATTTTATGAAAACAATTTGCATTCTATTATTACTACTAATCAGCGTCCCCTCCTTTTCTCAAATCAGGCTTGCAAATACAATAAATTGTCGCGCCGAGGTACGTTACACTGTGCTCGAAGGAATAGGCGAGAAATACTACGCCTTGCAAGAATTAGAAGATCAATATCTATTGCTGATTTATAATATGGATCACTCAATTTACCAAGAAATCCGTTTTAAAACACCATCAGAAATAACTTTTTCCTATTTTGAAATACGGCATGTTTCAACACATCTATTCAATCTTGACGACAAAATTGAATTTGCTCTTGTAGGTGATTGTTCTGGATTTGTCGTTTTGAATGAAGAAGGCAATCCTCTTTTAGTTTCTAAAAATGCAGATGGATGCCGATATGAATTAATAAACAAGAGCAATGGAGCCCTACTTTTCTTACCAGTTAACTGGTCTCAAGTTGAAGTTTATGAACTTCCTGGTAAAATGATTCACGAGTACACCACCAGTACAGAGATCAAAACTCCCATAGCAAACCTCAAGACAACAACTGCTTTTCCTAACCCGGCAAAAACAGAGGTGACAATAACTTATGAACTGGGTCAATTTAGTTATGGATACTTAAACATATACGATCAATCAGGGGTAGTAGTAAAAACATTAGCAATTAATAAACAAAATAATTCTTTAACACTTAACACATCCAATCTACCTAAGGGTTTGTATATTTATGAAATACGAAGCAGCGACAATCATCCAATAGGCCAACCAAACAAATTACTGATCCAATAAATATGGCTTAAGCAGTACTTTTCTTCTTTTTTACATTCGAAACATGCCATCACATGAATCTATCACTACGAAGAAAGGGATAGCTTCATATTCCATCTAAAAATTGAACATCGGTAAATTGTCCTTCCTAGACGTAAACCTCCTCTAACCATCCTACCTAGGGCGGTGCCACCGGGCTGAAATAATACAGGCCTCCAGCCTGAACCGAATCACGCCACGAAGTGGCAGCTTTATTCAGCCCAAACAGGGAATCGTTATCCATATCAACTTATTTTCCACCTCTACACATCAAAAACCTTGATTAATTTATCAAAATTAGGTATGTTAGCCAGTCGCAAAATAAAAACCCAACAATAAAATTTATACAGACTGATGAAAAAAACATTAACCATCCTGGGTGCTATATTGGGATCATTGATCCTGCTGATCATTTTGGTGCCCCTATTGTTCAAAGGCCCCATTGAACGGAAAGTGAAACAGGAGATCAACAACATGGTGAATGCCACCATCGACTACCAATCCTTCTCCCTCTCCCTCATCCGGAGCTTTCCGGATCTGCGCATCGGACTCGAAGGATTGACCGTGGTTGGCGCCGATAGGTTTGCCAACGACACTCTGCTGGCGGTGAACAATTTTTCGGTGGAGGTGGATTTGATGAGCGCATTGTCGGATAACATCCAAATCAAGGCCATCAACATTGACCAGCCAAAGCTTCATGCCATTGTGCTGGCCGACTCCACTGCCAACTGGGACATCATGAAAGAGACAGGCGAAGAAACCCCTACTGACACAACCTCCGCTGCATCAGCTTTCAAGATTCAACTAAACTCGTTTGTACTGAACAACGGTTTGATCACCTATTCCGATTCGGTGTTGCAGACTGAGGCGCGCATTGCTGGATTGAACGTGGATTTAACGGGCGACATGAGTGCCGACCAAACCAACCTTCAACTGACAGCCGCCATTTCAGAGCTGGATGTGATCTTCGAAAAGGTGAAATACCTAAACAAAACCAAGATTGCCTTGGATGCCATGGTTGAGGCCGACCTAAAAAACAGCCAATACACCTTCAAGGAGAACCTCCTGGATTTGAATGGCATCCCCATGGCCTTCGACGGCTGGGTAAAGATGAAAGAAGCATCCTATGATATGGATTTGAAGCTGGCCGCCAAGGAAACCAGCTTCAAAACCCTGCTGGCTCTTGTGCCCGAAGTTTACATGAAGGATTACCAGAATGTCAAGGCCAACGGCACATTGGCTCTGGAAGCCACTGCAAAAGGTGAATTCATTGATACCGACCACCTGCCAGCCTTCAACCTGATACTGGCGGTGAACGATGGCAGTGTCAAATATCCCAACCTTCCCAAGTCGGTTGACCGGATTCAGATCGACCTGAAAATCAACAACCCGGGCGGATCGGCCGATGCGACGGTTGTGGATCTGAACAAATTCCATTTCGAACTGGGCGGCAATCCATTTGATGCCAACTTCAACGTGGTGACGCCAGTGAGCAATGCTACCTTTAAGGGCGCCATCAACGGAACCATCGATTTGGGATCGCTCAAGGATGCCATTCCCTTGGAGGATGCGTCAATGAATGGGATGGTCAAGGCGAACATCAATATGGCCGCCGATTACAATATGATTGAAAAGGAAGAATACGAAAATATAAATGCATCAGGTCAAATGGAGTTGAAAAATTTCAGTTACACCAGCAAGGATCTGCCCCAAGGTGTTAACATCTCCAATGCCGACATGGCTTTATCGCCACGTTACATTACCTTGAATGCCTTTTCGATGAAAATGGGCAAGAGCGATTTTGATTTGAATGGCCGTTTGGAGAACTATTTGGCTTATGCCCTCAAAGATGGCATTCTGAAAGGAACCCTAAACCACCGGTCAAACCTGATTGACAGCAACGAATTCCTCACTTCCGATGCACCAGCCGAAACGGCTTCCGACAGCGCGGCCTTGGAGATTATTGAAGTACCCAAAAACATCAATTTTGAGTTGAACTCAACCATTGGCACCCTTTTGTATGACAAGCTGACAGTAAAAAATGCCAAAGGCAAGATATTGGTCAAGGATGGCAGGGTGATGCTAGACGGCTTGAAGATGGAAGCCTGCGAAGGGGTGATGGTGATGAACGGAGAATACAACACCCAAAATATGGAAAAGCCTTTCGTTGCCTTCGACATTAATGTGTCGGGAATGGACATCAATGCGGCCGTCAACTCCTTCAGCGTCGTGGACAGCTTGCTGCCCATTGCCAAACATGCCTTCGGTAAGGTGAACACCAAGATGAGCTTCAACAGCTTGTTGGGCAAGGATTTCATGCCGGTTTTATCCTCGGTGGGCAGCACAGGCAACCTGAAATCGGATAATGTGGAGGTAAAAGGGGCCAAATTCCAGGACGGGTTGGCCACAGCGCTGAAAAATGACAAATACAAAACACTAATTGCCAAAAATATCAACATCAATTTCAGGGTTGAAAATGGCAATATCATCATTGATCCATTTAAGCCCAGCGTGTTTGGGAAAGAGCTGACCGTTTCGGGACAACAGAGTTTGGACCAGAGCATCCTCTACCAGGTCCGCATGCCGGTTGAGCGCCAGGAGCTTTCGGCATTGGCAGGACTGATGGGATTGAAGATACCCGACAAAGGCGATGACTTGCCAGTGGGCATTTCCATCAAAGGAACCATTAAAAAGCCGGAGATTGGATTGAACCTGGATGAAGCCAAAAAGATCCTGGCCAAGGAGGTTGGCAAAGAATTGGAGAAGGAGGCTGAGAAAGCAGTGGATAAGCTGCTTAAAGACCCCGCAGTAAAAAAGGAGGTTGACGACCTGAAGAAAAAACTGGGGAACTTCCTAAAAGAGAAAGAATAAACATCAAGCTACCTTCGGGTAGCTTTTTTTTTGCACAAAAAATTCTCCAATTCCAATTTGCAAGTAGGCCATTGATCAAAAAAAAGAGAACCGTAATCGACTAATTTATAATTTAGAAGTAAGAGAACAAAAACATCAATATCAAGTGCCAACGTATGAAAAACCTGCTGATTGGTTTCCCCGACAAACCCTCCTTTTACTTGCGCAACCTATACCGCGCCCTGAAGCTGCTCAACACCCCGCAGGAAAAGAGTAAAATCCGGTTCTACCCGCCTGGCAAGCACCCGATCCACTATTATATGGCGGAAGCCGAAGAGATCAACCGAAAATACAATACCGTTACCATCTTCGTGGGTGACAGATTGCCTGAAGATCGTATAAAGGAGTTGCTGGTGCTCACCACCTACCTCAACAAACCCTTTTGCATTATCTTCGAGGAGTTGGCTACCCCTCACTCCTCTTCTGAAAAAGAGATGGTTGGTGCCATCTGCCACAAAGCACGCTATATTTTTGCGGTTCAAAACAGCACCCGCGACACCCTTTCACACCATTACCAAATTGACGCCGAAAGAATCACTCCCTTGCATTATGGATATTGGCCAGCTACAGAGAGCCTGTACAACCAGGATGTTCAGCATCGCATGGCACTCTATGCTGATCAGAAAACCATTTGTAACCTGGAACTGCTTATCCGCGCCATTCCCAAATTGAAAAAAGCCGACCCACTACTAAAGGTGGACATCATCACTAACGTACTTGTATTAGAGTCCAACCATTGGGTAATCAGGAACAAATTCCTGATCAACCGGTTGAACTTGACCAAGGAAGTTACGTGGCACACCATGAAAAATCAAAACATTTCGGATTGGGCGATGAATCATGCCCTTTCGGTGTTTGCCTGGGAAGGTGGTTATGGCGGAGACCAATGCCTTCGTTTTGAAGTGATGGCTGCAGGCGGAGCTGTTGTTTGCCTAAACGATGCTTTTGCACAGGAACAGCTCACCGACCAACGGGCATTCCTAATTGGGCAGGATGATACGGACTCCATCTCCGAATTGCTGGCAACGTGGTATGCCGACCAAAAAGGACAAAAAGTTTTGAAGGATATGGCCGGCATGGCAGGGGAAACCCAAACCTGGCTCACGGTGGCCCAAAAGATCAAAGAGAAGCTGTTTGTCCTCCAACAAATGGGACCACAATTTGCCACACCGCAGTTCGATTTGTCTCTATCGCCACAATCCAAGACTCGGTACAGCAAGCTATTGAATAACAACATTCTAACATCGGAAATTGATTTTACATCACTTGCCTTATGGCTGCTTAAGAATCTCAAAAATTTCCCCCTTAAAAGCATCAACGCCTTGGAACTATTTTGCGATAGACTTAAGGAGACGTCAATTTCACAAGACCAAATCGTTCCGGATTCACTATTTGAAATATCGCATGCCCTGGCACAACTAGCCAAGCTCAATATTCCGGAAATGAACAACCTTTCCATCAAGCTATTGGAAAGCATGGCACCGATGGTTCAGAAGGATTATCTGTTGATTGAACTGCTGTACCATGTTACGCTTCACCGCCACCAACCTACACCCAACCTGGCCACCAAAATAAGGGAGCGTTCCCAATTCATTGCCCAGGCTCTAGATCCTACGATTGAAAAACAAACTATCAACAACAAACTCAATATGGTGAAGACCATCGCTACGCTTTTCGAAGCTGCCGAGCTGACCCGCGACAACCAATTATTCAGTCAGGCAGAGGGTATATTCCAATCCTTGAGCCATGAGATGTTTGCTTCGGGCAGCTACAAACCGGCTGCTCATATTTCGAATGATGAAATTATGTCTTTCACCTACTGGATTAGCTGTTGCTTGGAATTCTTAAGCCATACAAAAGGAGCCGAAGCACCGTTGTTGCGAATGGAAAAGGTAGTGGCTTGGTTTTTTGGGTTCAACGATAAGAACAGAATTTATTTTGATTCCCACACGGGTCTGTGCGAGATACAATCGGAAAGTGGGAGTTGCCCATCACAACAAACAGTTCGGGACTCCTTCTACTTCTGGTTGATCCAGGATATTTATCAAAACGCCATCATCCGCACCTATCTCCAGCCATCAAAATAGAGCAATGGGGTGAGTAAAAAAAAAGACCGTGTTGCCACGGTCTTTTTCCAGAAATATGATGGTCATTAAACCCTCTTTTCCTTGATTCTTGCTTTTTTACCAGTAAGGCTACGCAGGTAGTAAATACGAGCACGACGCACTTTACCGGCACGGTTCATCTCAACTTTGTCGATGAAAGGTGAGTTGAATGGGAAAATACGCTCAACACCAACGTTGCCCGACATTTTCCTTACTGTGAAGCGTTTGTTGTTGCCTTCCCCTTTAATTTGGATCACAACACCTTTGAAAATCTGAATACGCTCCTTGTTTCCTTCCTTAATTTTGTAATGCACAGAAACTGTGTCTCCAGCACCAAATTTAGGCATCTCAACGCCACTTTGGAAGGCGGCTTCAGCTACTTTAATCAAATCCATTTTTCTATAATTAAAAGCATTAAACCTTATTTACGCAATGTAATTGACTCCCATGTTCAAAAAGAGATTGCGTAAAAATCGAGTGCAAATATAGGACAGTTTGGTGAGATACAAAAGCATGACAGATTGTTTTTTAGCAAAAACATCAGATTTCTTGCGCCTTTTTGACGCGCAAATAGCTTTTAAAGGTTTCGGGCGCCATAACGGCCAATTCACCGGGCAAGCCCAGCACAAAACGCCCCACTCCTTCAAAGCCGGCGACAGGGGCTTCAAACCAGAAACCACCATCGAATTCGGTAACGTACTTCTTAGATAAAGGATACTCCTCTTTCAACAAATTGCAAGCCAGTATGGAGAGTTTGATCTTAACCACTTCCAGAGGCTCGGGCCGCGACATGCGGAACACATCGGTGAAAGGTAGTTTATGGAACCGACTGAAGGTCTGAGGTTCATCAAGGGTATGTACTTCATCGAAACGGTCGAGCCGGAACAATTTGTTTTGCATGGAAACTGGCTCAAAGCACCAAACCCCTAGGTACTCCTGCTGAAACTCAAAAGGCTCCACCACACGCGACGAAACGGACTGGGAGTTTCCCGAGCGGTAATTGATGAGCTTCACCTGCCGTCCCAAATCAATGGCTTGCTGCAACTCACCAATAGAATGTCGAGTGTGCCCCGATTTCTTTTTTAAAAGACGGATATCGCAAAGTGTGTGGAGTTTTTTCACCAGACGGTCGTGAACAACATCCGGATGATGGTTGTCGCTCAGCCGTTCATACAACAGTTGTGCCTCCTCTTCGGAAAAATGAATCAGTTTCGACATGCTCTTCACATGGCTTTGATTCACTTCCAATGCATACCCTTTCGAGCTTCGGTTGACAGCAAAACCGGCATCTTCAATCGCTGAAATATAACGGTTGATGGTTCGGGTGCTGACATCAAATAAATCAGCCAGCTCTGCTTTGGAATGCACGCGGCCAGAACTTAAAAACATCACAAAACGCAAAATCTTATCAAACTTAGAATAATCCATCTGTTTTGTCGTCTTAAAATTTCTTGTAAAGATAATACTATTTACCATCTGCACCCCCCAGTGCCATACGAAGCCAATTCCGTAAAATTATTAACACAACCATTAAGATGGTTAAAATTTAAACACAATAATGACAAAACACATATTTCTAAACATTAACAATTATTAATATTGTGGTGAATAATTAAACGAAAAAAGACCAATCAGATGCATAAAATCATTTCATTGGAAGAGGCCATATCGAAAGTCAAAAACGGCATGACCATCATGATCGGAGGTTTTCTGACAGCCGGGACACCCAACCGCCTGGTCGATACCTTGGCCAAATCGGGAGTCAAGGATCTCACCATCATCACCAACGACGGCTCCTATGCCGACCGGGGATGGGGACAGATGGTGGTGAACCGGCAGGTGAAAAAGATCATTGTTTCCCACATCGGCACCAATCCCGTCATCATCGAACAGATGAACAGCGGGGAACTGGAGGTGGAGTTCTCACCCCAAGGCACCCTGGCCGAACGCATCCGTTGCGGTGGCGCGGGGCTTGGCGGAGCATTGACCCCCACCGGTTTAGGAACCTTGGTGGCCGAGGGTAAAACCATTGTTCAAGTGGATGGCAAAGAGTACCTACTGGAGAAACCGCTGCGTGCCGACATTGCCTTGATCGGTGCTTCCAAAGGCGATACCCTGGGCAATTTGATCT
>JAGPIS010000132.1 GCA_018054835.1 Breznakibacter sp.
TCGACTCCAAAATATCTGACACAACACGCACCACATAAGGTATATCCTGTGGGATCATGCCTTTGAGGGCACGCAACGCCAAGTTACCATGGCCAATTTCGCGGCGACCAACGCCACGTGATGCTTTAGCATCGTTGGTTGAGAATGGGGGGAAGTTGTAGTGCAATAGGAAACGTTCGATTCCTTTGCCCATCACTTCATCAATAATTTTTTCATCCAACTTGGTTCCCAAGGTGACAGTGGTCAACGATTGGGTTTCTCCACGGGTAAAGATGGCAGAACCGTGAGGGCTTGGCAAATAGCCAACTTCGCTCCAGATTGGACGTATCTCATCCATTCTACGACCATCTAAACGAATACTCTCATCGAGCATTACACGACGCACCGCTTCTTTCTCCACATCGTGGTAGTAGCGTTTGATCAGTGATGTTGGCACAACGCCTTCGTAACCTTCGGGATAGAAAGTGGCAAAATATTCGTCACAAATGGCTTTAAACGCTTCAATACGTTCAGCCTTGCAAGGGTTGGCCGAACGAGCCACTGCACAAGCTTTCTCGTACGTGTTTTCTTTCACGTGGGCACGCAGAGCCTCATCGTTAATCTCGTGGCAATAGGACCGTTTGGTGGTTTTACCCAACTCCTCCATTAATTCCATCTGCACTTTGCAGTGAACCTTAATGGCATCATGGGCAAACTTAAGGGCTTCGAGCATTTCTGCTTCCGAAACCTCTTTCATCTCACCTTCCACCATCATGATATTGTCGTAGGTGGCAGCCACCATGATATCCAGGTCGGCACGCTGCAGTTCGGAAGAACTGGGGTTGATTTTGAATTTTCCGTCAATACGACCCACACGGACTTCTGAGATTGGCCCGTTGAAAGGGATATCCGAAACAGCCAAGGCTGCAGAAGCAGCCAAACCGGCCAATGCATCGGGAAGAACCTCCTCGTCGGCCGAGATCAGGTTTATGGTAACAAATGTATCTGCATGGAAATCATCAGGAAACAGCGGACGCAAGGCCCTATCGACCAAGCGGCACACCAGGATTTCATAATCGGAAGGACGACCTTCGCGTTTGATGAAACCTCCAGGAAAACGGCCTGCTGCTGCAAACTTCTCTTTATACTCAACCGATAAAGGCATGAAATCCACATCGGGTTTTACTTCAGTGGCACTCACCACCGCAGCCAACAGATAGGTATTCCCCATCTTTACAACAACCGATCCGTCTGCCTGCTTGGCAAGCTTCCCGGTTTCAATGGTGATGGACCTTCCATCACCCAAGTCAATTACTTTTTCAATTGCTTTAACCATGACTTTCTTAAACTAATTCTATCTAAAATCTTTTGTCGTTCAAATATAGGTATTATCATAAAACTTTTGACCATACCATCAAAAAAACAGCTATCTGCCCCATCTTTTTTATGCAAAAAAAGGCAATTCCGGTCGGGAATTGCCTTTCATCTCTTTGCCTCTTGTTATTTACGAATGCCTAATAGGGCAATGATGGCACGGTATCTTTCGATATCTACGTGCTTCAAATAGTCAAGCAAACGGCGACGTTTACCTACCATTTTAACAAGTGCGTGTTCGGTGCTATAATCTTTCTTATTCGACTTCAAGTGTGCAGTCAAATGATTGATACGGTGGGAAAACAATGCAATCTGGCTCTCAGCGGATCCAGTATCAGAGTTAGACTTTCCGTATTTCTCGAAGATCTCTTGTTTAATTTCTTTTGACAAGTACATGTGATTGATATTAATACGTTAATTGGGTGCAAATATAGGCAGATTTTAATTAACCACAAGCACATAACCAATAAATTCACAAACAAAAACAGGTGGCATCCATTTGGGATTACCACCTGCTGTATAAAGAATCGTATAACGTGTGTATTACTGGTTACGCTCCTCTGCCATTTTCTCCATCTCTTGGTTGAAGATCTCCTCAAATTTCTTCTTGTCGTAGTCAACCTGAAGCTTGGCATTGTTGGTGAGTTTATTGTTGATTCCTTCCAGCAACTCTTTCTTATTCACTTCAATGGCAATAAAAGCGCGGTATTTCTTACTATCGAGCACACTTGCTTTTTCGCAAGCCACCACAATGTTCTGAAGGGTTTCATCGGCCACCTCACGGGTGAGGTTCTCGAATTTTTGTTCAAACTCCGATGCTTCGCCCATCTCCCGCTCATTCACGTAACGGTCGGTCACACTCTTGGTATTGGAATTGATCAATGTCACCAAACGTTGTTTGGCCAACAAGAGGGCTTTCTCTTTCGCCAAGCTCAAATCGCTACTGGTGGCCATAGCACTGGCACGGTAGAAATTCTTATCACTCTTTCCGGCATCTTCGCAAGGAAGGTTTTCAAGGATGGTGCCTACTTCGGAATTGGTGGAGACCTTTTTCTTGCTTTTACATCCGGTAACAGCAACGCCCATGCCAACAGCAAGAAGGGCTATCACAAAAAGTTGTTTAGTTTTCATTGATCTATATTTTTTAAAGTAAAATCCAAAACAAATGTAATCAACAATTCTATTTATGAAACCAACAGCACAAAAAAAACAAATCAGCTGTTTGTGGCGGTTCCATTTATAATCAAATGACCAATACGGCAGTGCAAACACTTACTCCGGGTGCAATAATTTTGAACCAGATAGATCATAGCTTGTGCCTCACCTTCGTTTTCGGGCACCAACCCTACCCGTTTCCAATGATCTAGAATATTGTTGTGTTCAACGGGCAATTGGCTTAAAAGTTTCAAAGCTCCTGCTTGAATTTCGCTTTGCCCCCTCCGAAGTGCCATGGTGAAGATAAATGGAATCATCGCATTGGCAACAATCAGCTCCCGAGAGTTCTTGCCAAGATGCGACCTCACTGCACTTTTGGCAGTACGATTAAACATAAAATGGCTTTTCCAGTACCCCGAAGCCGTCACATCGAGCCGATCCATCAACGATCCGGCACTTGGCAAATTCACCCACGACTCAAAATTACCACTGTTTTTATACAGGATGGCGGCCAACTGAGCCAAACGGATGGTGGGGAAATTGACCGGGCGCAGTCGCAGGAATTTCCATAGAGAAACCTCCATGGGCTTCAACCCATATTTGTGACGCAAAAGGTTGTATTCGCGCTGCAACAGGGTGGGGTAACTCTCACCGCCCACAATGTGGTTTAAAAAACCGGCCTGCCCAAAGAGGAGCGCCTCGAGTTGAAGCAGATCGGAAGCATGCCGCAACACGACCTTCACCGGCAAGTTGCGGGCCAGCATCTCAAAAGGGTCGCCATTGACGCCAAACCCCATGCTTCGCGCCAGCAAAACAAAGAACACCTGATCCCAATCCCCATTGAATTCGCCCAACAGGGTGACAACATGATCGGCGCGTTGCTCCATCCTTTCGCACAACATGCGGTCGAGCCAGTTTTGCCAATCCAATCGCTCCACCGTACCAACATGTTCCAGGCACTTGACCACACCGGTGTGGTGAATCAACGCATCGTACTGTTGAAGCAGGTTGTTGGGGAAGCGCAAAACCAGCTCGGGCACCAGCCTTTTGTTGGAATCCAAAACAGGCTCGCCGTCGTGATGAGCCACCACATGCAACACCACATTGTTGTAAGATGGATCCAAATCGTGCCCATGACGGAGCCAATCGCTACTGTGCAGATGAATCTCCACATTGCCGGCCCACGTGGTGGTGCCGATGCGGATGCGGCTGTTGAAAAAGTCGGGGCCGGCATGGTGGTTGGGCCACCCGGGATGCAACACCTCCACCGGCTCCGATCCATTGACCGTTACCAGTCCCGACGGATAGAACAGCCGGTGGTGCCACAAGTAATGCAGGAAATCTTCGGTCATGCCAAAGAAATTAAATGTTTGACAATTAATAGGCTTATATAAATTTAAGACTATTATTTGGCAATTGAAAAAACAAGGGGCAGTTTTCAGGGATCAGTATTCAGTATTCAGGGAACAGTTTACAGCAATCAGTGTTCAGGGAACAGTGATCAGTACTCAGAAAACAGTATTCACGGAACGGTATATAGGCCAGTGGACATCGGATTAAAAATTCGAGTTCGGAACCATGCGATCCATATAGTAGCAACCATACGCCCCATGTGGTAGTGACCATACAACCCATGTGGTAGTAACCGTACAACCTATGTGGTAGTAACCATACAACCTTTGTGGTAGTAACCATCCAAACCTTGTGGTAGCAATGACACGAAAACAAAAAAGACGATGGTATAAAACAGACATACGCTGCCGCACGAATCATTTCGTGTGGCATTTTTCAGATAACGTTCAATCACACAAACAAACCATAATATACACAATAGATACAATCGCTCGATAGCTGTGGTTTGTTGACTGCCCCTTTAGGCCGCCAACAAAGGATCATCCCCTTTCGGAAACCTCTTCATCTTCAATACAGCATGTAAATAAACTTTCTTTATTCCTAAATTCGTCCATTTACTTCAGGACACAACGCGCGGGAGCAGGGGACTGCTTTAAAAAGACAAAGAAGACCTATGGGGAAAGACTGGTGGTTATCATTAGCAACCTATTGTCTAAATGGCCAGCTACCCCACGCGAAGGATTCGCGCGGGAACAGGGATAAATTATATTTGGCATATCATCTATCCCCAAAAGCTCCCCAATTCTTAACAGTATAATATATTCTTCAATAGTTGAAGGTTCAACACGTCTATATTTAGCTTTTCGATTAAAATTCGGTAATGAGGGTAATCTTTCATATCCATAAATTATATTTGCCCCATGTGTAATAATGTTTACATTCGTTTTTTTTGAGTCAATAGAATCTATATCTATTTCGAAGCAATCAATAAAATAAAACAAGGAATCCCCATCACTAGCCAAATAAATTTTAGATTTGCCTAAAGGGCCAAAAGGCACAATAAATCTACTGTTTATGTTTGAACGGACTCGCATCAGGGAGTCAACCGAATTTTTTCCGGTGAAATCACCAAATTTATAAAACCCCATTCCCTCATATTTGTAATTAGAAAATATGTAATTAATGACTTCATTAACTTCCTCTTTACTTTTATCGTAACAATAACTTGTTGGATTTGCTTTATCCATCGAAAGTTTTTGAATTTGTACCTTGCTTTGACAATTACACAAGCACAGACCCATAGCACATATAAAAAAACGCATATAATACATAGCATTCATTTTTTATCAAAAATTGAGTCGTCATTGTACTAGATCATTTCTACATCAAGTGGGGCGGTATTACGCACAGCTGCCGCACGATTGCATCGTGTGGCCTCCTAAACAACCACCACAACCGAAAAAACACCTTCCGTCCCACTGTATGTGGGGACACTACTATACTCTTGGTATTGATAGGTTTGTTTTTACCACTCGATACATTCGCGCGGTAACGACGGGGATGTAATTCAGTTTTTAAAAAAATCTCGAAACAAACGAAAAACTATTGCCTGGTGATCCATTTAAAATACAGAATCCCAAGTATTTTTAAAGCATGGATTTCAAATAAGCACTAGCGGCACACCGTGACCGACTGAGCGATATTGCATTACCCTTTCATTCTATCAGGATCCTGCCTGGAATCAAAAATATCGGTAATATATATGTATTCACCTGCAACCCTTTAGAT
>JAGPIS010000020.1 GCA_018054835.1 Breznakibacter sp.
GTGGCGCAAGTGAACGAAGCTATCCAGCAATTGAATGGCATCACCCAGCAAAATGCTGCTGCATCGGAGCAACTGGCCAGCAATGCCGAAGAACTATCGAGCCAAGCAGAGCATATGAAAGAGATGATTGCCTATTTTAAAATAGATGATTCATCAGGTGCAACAGTCGGCAGAGCTAAGAAGAGCAGTGCAAAATCATGCCCGGTTTCCGAATCTCAACTCACAAAGGGCCGCCCTGGAAAAAAAGGTTCCGATCAAATTCAAATCGATCTTAATATGAAAAGTGGGTTCGAAACGGAATACGAAAAGTTTTAAAAATTGAATTTTTCTCAGGCGATTGGCTCCACTCAAGGGTCAATCGCCTTTTTTTATGGATGATACTCCGGTTGCCGATTGTTGTAATTGTGTGCCGTTTGCGTTACTTTTGAGCTGTTGCAAAATTTAATTAGCTATTGATTTATGATGGAGGAGGATCGTTCGGTTAGGATTAATAAATATTTGAGTGAGGTGGGATATTGCTCAAGGCGGGGTGCCGACAAATTGATTGAGGAAGGCCGGGTCACCATCAATGGCAAAGTGCCCGAAATGGGTACCAAAATCATGCCGGGCGATGAAGTGCGAGTGGATGGGAAGTTGATCTCCCCGCCCAAGGAAGAGCATGTTTACATTGCCTTCAACAAACCCGTTGGCATTGTTTGCACCACCGATGTGAAGGTGGAAAAGGACAACATCATCGACTACATCAACCATCCCAAAAGGATTTTTCCCATCGGTAGGTTGGACAAACCCAGCGAAGGGTTGATCCTATTGACCAGCGATGGCGATATTGTCAACAAGATTCTCAGGGCTCGCAACAACCATGAAAAGGAGTATGTGGTCACTGTTGACCGCCCCATCACCGCAGAGTTCATCCGCCGCATGAGCAATGGTGTGCCCATTCTGGATACTGTAACCCGCAAATGCCATGTGGAGCAGGTGAGTCGTTTCGTATTCAAAATCATTCTCACCCAAGGGCTCAACAGGCAAATCCGGCGTATGTGCGAGTATCTCAATTATAGTGTGGTGAAACTTGTGCGCATCCGCATTATGCATGTGACGCTGGATGTCCCTATTGGACAATGGCGCAATCTGACGCCCGAAGAGCTTGAAAAGTTTCTCCAATCTACGGTTTCATCCTACAAGACATTCAACGACCGCATTTAACCTATTGGATGAGGATTCTTCGGGCTTCCGGTTTTCCTCCCGTTTGCAGATGGATGATATAGATCCCTTTGGGGAATCCCGAAACATCGATGTTGACTATTTGTTGTCCCGGGGTTGCCTGTATTTTTTTGCTGAATATTATTTGCCCGCACAAATTGGTGAGTGCTATTGTTGACTGGAGAGGAGCGCCTGCGATTTCAACCGTCAAATGATCCTTGGCTGGAATGGGGTAGATTTTCAACTGTTCTATTGTGGTTGAAGGCGTTGATGTAATGGTTCGTTCATAAGCCAAGGCGGCATCAAATACCTCTTGAACGAATTGAGGCGCCACCAGTTCCGTGGCTGCTGCATTGGGGTGGCTGTCATCAGTCTTGAATTCATCTTTCATGATGCCGTTGTCGGCAGTCAACTTGGCGAAAAAATCAAATACATAAACATTTTTGGGGAATTGCCCATACTCTGCATCCAACCCTTTGGCAAGGATGTTTTTTGCCCAGTGGCAAAATGTTTTTGAATTGGTTGCTTGGGTCAAGTTGGTAGATGAAGCTTCCAATGGTGCATTAGTCCAGATAACAAAAAAGTTGTTGGGGTGCTGCTCCATGATGCGGATCATGCTGCGCCAGTGCCATTTGTAGTTGTAGATGCTTTTGTAGGTTGGGGTTTGCATGTCGCTTGCACTCCCTTCCGATACCATTTCTGAGGATGGAAAACAGGACTTGATGATGATGATTTTGTAATTGTTATAATATCCATCGGGCTTGAGCGATAACTTCCCTTCAAAAAAATTGCGCATGGTGACCCATTCGTTGTCGCCGGGTGCAAACCACTCATCATTCATGGTAACTTTTTGGTCACCTGTGAACATTTTTATTTCATTGTATTTGGCCAATTCAAGGTTCACCGAGGTTTTACTGTCGTTGGGGCCTAAAATATTGCTGCCTGTTGAGTGGTGCAAGAACATGGCGTTTCTGAAAGTTTGTTGCGCCTGGAGCTGGTGGCACAGGAACATGATCAATAGGAGGGTTGCTGCTTTTTTCATAAACGTGAGTTGTGGGGTTTTTTTGACATCAAAAGTTATGGCATTTTTTCGTGACATCAAAAAAAAACAGGTGTCCGTTATGGATTCACCTGTCTGTTTTTTATGCTCTGATCGGTTTGACCAGCATCTTTTTTATCCTAAAATAAAAGAGTGTGGCGCAAAGCCCCAATCCTATCGGGAACCCTAGCCAGATGCCCGCCGGCCCCATACCTGCCTTGAAGGCTGCCAGATAACTGATGGGGATGGCTACTCCAAAGTAGGAGAGCAGCGTTAGCATGCCGGGGACACGGGCATCGGCCAAGCCGCGCAGCACCCCGGAGAAGATGATTTGGATGGCATCGAATAGTTGGAATACCACCAATATGATGATCAATCCGGTGGCTACCGTTGCCACTTCGGTGCTCGAGGTGAACAAATAGGGCAGGGTGGTGCTGAATATTAGGAAAAAGCTGCTGATGACCACCACCATGAGGGTAACAATTTGCGTGGAGGCCACCGATGCCCGACGCAATAGCTTAGGTTGCTGCTTAGAGGAGAGCTGGCTGATGCGGATGGTGGTGCTGACGCCAATGCCTTGGTATAACATGAATCCTAACGTGGAGAGGCTGATCACAATCTGGTGCGCCGCCAAACCAATCTCCCCGAGCCAACCCATCATGATGCCGGCTACAATAAAGGCCGATGCTTCGGAAAAGATATGCACGCCCATGGGAACCCCCAGCTTATACAATGTTTTGATTTGCGCGATGGCCACTTTTGTCATCGCCTTGTATTTGGTTGTGATGGCCTTGTGTCTCACAACAATGAGCAGCATCGCGATGGCCATGGCAATGCGTGCCAAAAGGGTGGAGAAGCCAGCGCCATATAGCCCCATCTCGGGCATCCCGAGCTTGCCATTCATAAAGGCATAGTTTCCAATAATGTTGAGCACATTCCCCGAAAGTGTGATCACCATGGCAGTTCGCGTGTTCGACATTCCTTCAAAAAGCTGCTTGCCGGTTAAAAAAACCATCAGCGGTAGTAGCGATAGGGCAATGTAGATGTAATATTCCTGTGCGATGGGAATTAAATGTTCGGGCTGGTTCATTTGGGGCATCACCATGTATAATAAGGCGGCCACACCTAAAAGGATGGCGGCCATCATCAGGTTCGATGCCAAGCCGTTTTTCCAAAGGCTTTTTACGGTTCCGTAATCCTGGTCGGAATAAGCCCTTCCGGTAAGGGGGGTCAACGACATGGCAAAGCCCATCCCGAAAATTAATGGAAGTGAAAATAGTGTGTTGGCAAAAGAGGCCGCAGCCAATTCGGTGGTGCCCAATCGGCCAACCATGATGTTGTCAGCTAGGCCAACAGTGATTTGTCCCAATTGCGAAATCACTACCGGTAAACCAAGTTTAATGGTGGCCTTGTAGTGCGAACGGTTTAAACGCCAATATCTCCTCATTTTTCTGTAATTTCTATAATGACACAAAAAATTATCAACAGACCCCGGTTTGGGGAATGCCAATCAGTCTTTTGATAAAATGGTTGTGCCGGTTCCGCAATCAAACAAGCGGCAATCCGGTGTTAGCGATACCTTTCCCTTATGGCAACAGCATTTAAACAGTGGTCAAAGCAGCAGATGCTTTGGGTTTTAAGGTGGAAAACAGTTTAATTGCCTTGATGCTGCAATAAGTCGCAAAAAGCAATGCAAAAATAGTGCTTAAAATGGCGCTCGGGCGTTATCAATCCTTAATATGCTGTTAAATGCTGTTAAGTAATTGTCATGGGGGCGATAGCCCGCGCTTGTCAATTTTTTTTCCGCTGATAGTGGGTATTTGTTGTGAAAATTTATTTCGGGAATCTGTGAGTGTTGAAAAAATATACAAAACTATTGTTTGTTGTGAAAAATAAGTTAAAATTTGTAGGAGAAAATTCCTAGTCTAAAATTGCAATCCAATGAAGTATCCCATACTATCTTTTATCTTTTTCCTCTCCTTTGTCACCTGGGGGTGCAGTGGGAAAGGGTCTGATGGTGATGTGCCAGCTGAGCGCACCATTCCGGTAAAGACTTTTAGCAACCAACGTTTGGCATTCGGTAATGGCAACCAACAGAGTTGCGAGGGCGTTTTTAGTTTTCCCAATGATCCCACCAAAGTGAAAAGGATCCGCATGTTTGTGAAGCTCCGCTGTCCGCAAGGCGGCTGCAATGCCTGGGATATGTTTGCCAACGTGCGGGTGAAGGATCAGGCATCAGGGGAGTGGTTCGAGATAGGACGGTTCATCACCCCCTATGGCGTTGACAATTCGCTGCGAACAAAGGGTTTTGAAATTGATGTCACCGATTTTAAATCGCTTCTCACTGGTGATGTCAACCTACGGGCTTTCATCGAGGTTTGGGGTAGCGATGGCTGGTTGTTATCGCTCGATTTTGAAGTGGTGGAAGGTGAACCCGATTATCCTTATTATGCAGTGGCCAAAGTTTTGGACTATGCCCGCCATTCACTCGATGGCATTCCATATGGTGAGAGCCACCAGTTTGAGGTTGAAAAATCCATCACCATCCCAACCAATGCCCAACAAACCAATTTGCGCACAATTATCAGTGGTTGGGGGCATGCCACGCCGGTCGATGCCGATGGCCGCCCCTGTGCCGAATGGTGTTTTCGTACGCATAAAGTTTTGATCGATGGCGTGCCTCTTTTTCAACATGAATTGAAAGGTATTGGTTGTGCTTCCAATCCAGTTCAGCCTCAAAAGGGGAACTGGACACCCGACCGCGCCGGATGGTGCCCGGGAATGGAAGTACCCGTGCGGCACGACCTGTTTGCCGGTCCCATGGGAGGAGCCAGTTTTTGCTACCAGTATCAATTGGCGCCATGGGTCAATGATATGCAATCATCAGCCGATAACAAACATGCCTATTATGCCATATCTACATTTGTGGTGGTGAAAAGCAAAACACCTTTTACGGTGTTGCCTTTAGTTGATGCCTGTCCCTGATTGGAAGGACGTAGAATCGTAAGTAAACAAGGCAGTGCTTGATGATATCGGGCACTGTTTTTTATTCAGCGGACAATCAGTTTATCTTTACTTCCTTGAAGTAATTTTGCAGTATTTGCTCGGCTTTGAGTATTTGCTCCTTGGTGTTTTCGGGTGTTTCCATCAGTTTGTACGCTTCCCCCATGGCTTCCCATTTGTGGATGCCCAACTTATGGTAGGGCTGTAATTCTATCTTCTCAAGGTAGTGGCAATGATGGTAGGTTTGCCCCAACAGGTGGAGATGTTCTGGTGAATCGGTGAGGCCGGGAATCAACACATACCTCAGCCAAAATGGTTTTTGGGATGACTCGCGGTGCGCCACCAATGCTTTCACCGTTTCTCGATCATGAACGCCGGTGATTCGTTTGTAGCCTTCCTGGTTGGTATGTTTGATGTCGATCATCACCAGGTCGGTGTGGTCATCGAGAAGTTGTTTCACATCTTGGTTGAATACCGACCCATTGGTGTCGATGTTGGTGTGGATACCCTCCTGCTTGAGGGCTTTGAAAAGAAGGTAGAGGTTCTTGCTTTGCAGCAAGGGTTCACCGCCCGAAATGGTGATTCCTCCGGTTTTGCCAAAGTATGTTTTCAGGTTGCACGCCCTCCGCACCAGCTCTTCGATGGTGAACTCTTCGCCGCCCCTGAAGGCAATGGTGTCGGGGTTGTGGCAATAGAGGCACTTGAGGTTGCATCCTTGCAAGAAAACCACCATTCGAATGCCCGGGCCGTCGTGGGTGCCGAACGATTCGATGGAGTGGACGAGTAATGAGTTGTTGCGACGGTTCATATTCAAAAAAACAACCGCCCCGGTTTTTGAAATCCGGAGCGGTTTTGTGTTTTACATTTTATCGTGGAATGAGCGTGACAAGACCTCCATCTGCTGATCTTTGGATAAGCGTATGAAGTTGACAGCATATCCCGACACGCGGATGGTGAGCTGGGGATATTTTTCGGGATTGGCCATCGCATCCTCCAACATTTCGGGGTTGAGCACATTCACGTTCAAGTGCTGGGCATCCTTGGCAAAATAGCCGTCGAGCACGGCCACCAGATTGTTGATGCGCTCCTGTTCGTTGGCGCCCAAAGATTTTGGCACCATCGAGAAGGTGTTGGAAATGCCGTCCTGCGAATCGCAATAATCTATTTTCGAAACCGAATTGAGGGAGGCCAGCGCTCCGTGGGTGTCGCGGCCATGCATGGGGTTGGCCCCCGGTGCAAAGGCGATGCCGGAACCACGCCCATCGGGTGTGGCGCCTGTTTTTTTGCCATAGACCACATTTGAAGTGATGGTCAACACCGAAAGGGTGGGCTGGGCATTTTTATAGATCTTGAACTTGCTGATCTCTTCGTTGAACTGCTTCACAATGTCGCGCGCGATGAAATCAACACGGTCGTCGTCGTTGCCATATTTGGGGAAATCGCCTTCTATCACGAAATCGATGGTCAACCCTTGTTCGTTGCGGATGGGGCGTACCTTGGCGTGCTTGATGGCAGAGAGTGAGTCGGCTACAATCGACAAACCGGCGATGCCATAAGCCAAGTTGATGTGCGGATTGGTATCGATGAGCGCCATCTGCGTCTTCTCGTAGTAATATTTGTCGTGCATGTAGTGGATGATGTTCATCGACTCGTTGTACACACGGGCAACCTCCTTGATGGTAAGCGAAAACCGTTTCATCACTTCGTCGAAATCGAGGTATTGGCCAGTGATTGGTTCAATGCCTTGAACCATTGCCGTTCCTGTCATCTCGCAGCGGCCTTCGTTGAGGGCCAGCAGCAAGGTTTTGGCCAGGTTGGTGCGGGCACCAAAAAACTGGATGTGTCGTCCCAAATCTTGGAACGAAACGCAGCAGGCAATGCCGTAGTCATCACTTTGGCGGTTGCAGCGCATCAAATCGTCGTTTTCGTACTGAATGGCCGACGTGTCGATTGATACCTTGGCGCAATAGGCCTTGAAACCGGCCGGTAGGTCTTTCGACCATAGGATGGTGATGTTGGGTTCGGGCGATGGCCCCAGGTTGTATAAGGTGTTCAGAAAACGGAACGAGGTCTTGGTCACCTTGCTGCGCCCATCGATCAACATGCCGCCAATGGATTCGGTTACCCAGGTGGGATCCCCTGCAAAAATCTGTTCGTAAGCTTCAATCCGCAGGTGACGTACCATGCGCAGCTTCATCACAAACTGATCGATGTACTCCTGTGCTTCGGTTTCGGTGATTATTCCCTCTTCCAGGTCGCGCTGTATAAAGATGTCGAGGAACGAGGATACATTTCCCAACGACATAGCCGCTCCATCCTGGTCTTTCACTGCTGCTAAGTAGGCCATGTAAGTCCATTGTACCGCTTCCCTTCCATTTTCGGACGGACGGCTCAAATCCAATCCGTAGGCGTTGCCCATTTCAACCATGTTGTGGAGAGCCCTGATTTGCTCGGTCACCTCTTCGCGCAGCCTGATTACCTCTTCGGTCATGGGGCCCGGGATGTGGGCCAAGTCCTGCTTCTTGACTTCGATCAGTCTGTTGATGCCATAAAGGGCTACCCGGCGGTAGTCGCCGATGATGCGGCCACGAGCATAATTGTCGGGTAGTCCGGTTAAGAATCCCAGAGACCTAAACTTGCGTATTTCGTCGGTGTAGGCGTCAAATACACCATCGTTGTGGGTCTTTACATGTTTGGAGAACGCTTCGTCGATGTATGGATTTGGTTGAAGCCCGTTTTCTGCGAGTGCTTTTTTTACAATGTTGTATCCACCAAAGGGCTTCATTGCGCGCTTGAGGAGTTGATCTGTCTGCAAGCCCACAATCACTTCGCTTTCCTTATTTATATAGCCTGGTCCAAATGCCGTGACCGAGGAAACCGTATCCACATCAATGGCCAATACGCCCCGGTTGGCACGTTCTTGTGCCAGCGCCTGCTTACATATGTCCCAAAGCCTTTGCGTGCGATTGGTGCAGCCTGTTAGAAAATCGTTGGTGCCTTCATATGGAGTTATGTTTTGTCTGACAAAGTCGCGGACGTCAATGGTGTTGTTCCATACGCCCGGTTTGAATTCTCTTCTCTTCATCTCTTAAAAATTAGCGTTTTGGTAACCCGCCAGCCGAGGAAAAATAGTATGATTTTTATCCCGCAGAGGGTTTGTTTCTTAGCTGTTGTAAAGTTAATTGAATTCGATGGTATTGTTGTATTCAATTTTTGTTTATTTAGATTTATTAAGAATTGTGGTTGGTGTGTCCTCCATGGCCATTACCTGTTTTAAGTTGTCGATTGTTGGGTTTGTGCTGAAAAATTTCCGCTTCAGCCATCTTTTAGTCAATTGTTTTAGAATGGATAATAGTTTTGCATTGTAAAAAATTGATTTTGTGTGAAATGAAGAATCTTTTCTTATTGTTTTTATTGATGCTTTCTGTTTTATCGTGCGATTATTTCGAATACCATCCCTACGACATCCCGCATAAGGGGAGTGAGTACCGCGACATCAACAATAAAAATATCGACCGCATCAACGGGATGGATCAAAGCGACGACACCATACGTTTTGCTTTTATGGGCGACACTCAGAGGTTTTACGACGAAACGGTTGCCTTTGTGAAGCATGTCAATCGCAGGACTGATGTGGATTTTGTAATCCATGGTGGCGATTTGACCGACTTTGGTATGACCAAAGAGTACATTTGGGTGCACGACATCATGAAAAAACTCACCGTGCCTTATGTGGCCATCGTGGGCAACCACGACTTGGTGGGGCATGGCAAGGAGGTTTACGATGATATTTACGGCGATTTCAATTTCTCATTTGTTTTCCGAGGAACCCGGTTCATTTTTCTCAATACCAATGCCTTGGAATTTGATTATGCTAGGCCTGTGCCCGATTTCGACTTCATGTTGCAATTTATTGAGGATCAACCTGAGGTGATGCAGACGGTTGTGGCCATGCATGCAGAGCCTTTCAGCGAGCAGTTCAACAACAACTCAAGATTGATGTTCAACCACATTGTGGAGCGGTACAAGAATCCCTTGTTTTGCCTGCACGCCCATGCCCACAGGTTGATGGTGGACGATTTTTTCAACAACGGCATCATCTACTATGGTTGTGAAGCCATGGATGACCGCAGTTATATGTTGTTTACAGTTACCAATGGCTCCTATGAGTATGAGGTGATTAAATATTAATGGTTTATGAGATTTTATCTTATTCTTGGTGTATTAATACTTTTTTCTTTTGCAACATTAGGGCAGTCGAGCCACGATGTCAAGGTGGAAAACTATCAAAAAAAGTGGAGTAAATTGATTCCATCACAGTTGAAAGGCCAGTTTGCTGGTTCCATGGGCATGTTGTCGGCCGGTGTTGGTTGGGATTACGGCAAACGCCGGCAATGGGAGACCGATTTTATGATGGGGTTTGTGCCCGGCAACAAATATGAGGATGGACATTTGACCATGACGCTTAAACAAACTTATACTCCCTTCAGGATACAGCTGGGACATGATTTTCATTTTGAGCCTTTAACTTCGGCGCTTTATGTGACAAAGATATATGGCGAGTATTTTTGGTCTTCACTACCTGAGAAGTACCCGAAAGGGTACTATTTTTGGGCTGTCAACACCAGGTTTAATTTGGCCTTGGGTCAGGCCATCACCATTCCCTGCAACAGCAAGCGGTTTAGCCGTTCCATTAGTGCGTTTTACGAGGTGAATACCAACGACCTGTACCTGATCAGTGCCGTGGGCAACGAATCCATCAAACTGAAGGACATCATCGGTTTGTCGATTGGGGTGCGTTTCAGGTTCTTTGATTGAGCCTCACGCTACAATGGTTGCAGTAGTTGGCATGCAAATCGTTGGGGTGGCCACATTCCTGGCACTCCTGCGTGTTTTTCCCTGTTTTCGACATCTCAACGGTGATGATGCCCGTTGGTACGGCTATGATGGCATAACCAATGATCATGGCAAAGGAGGAGACGAACTTTCCCAACACGGTCATGGGCACAATGTCACCATATCCCACGGTGGTGATGGTGATGATGGCCCAATAGATGCTTTGTGGAATGCTGGTGAAGCCATTTTCGGTTCCCTCAATGGCATACATCAGGGTGCCCATAAGGGTTACGATGGTGACAACGGTTAAAAAGAATATGCTGATCTTATAGGAACTGGCCTTTAGGGCTGTTACCAGGGTGATGGTTTCGGTGTTGAACCTGGCCAGCTTCAATATCCGGAATACCCGCAGCAACCTGAAGATACGGATGGATAGGAAATAGTGGTATTCATAGGACAAAAGACTCAGGAACGTGGGTAAGATGGATAGTAGGTCGATTACTCCCCAAAAGCTTAACATATAGCGCCATGGTTTCGGGCTGATGATTATCCTGGTAAGGTACTCGATGGAAAAAAGTATGGTTAAAATCCATTCAATGACGATAAACTCAGTTTTAAATTTTGCCCCCAGTTCAGGTAAACTGTCGAGAATGACAACCACCAAGCTGAATAAAATAATCCAAAGCAGCCAGATGTCGAATAGCTTTCCTGCTCTAGTATCACTTTGGAATATGATTTTGTAGAGTGATTTTTTGTCTGTCATTTTTCTGCTTTTATTCTGAATGAAGGCGCTTCATATCCATTGGGCAGATATTGCGTGGGGATGGTGGTGCAATTGCCATCGCGCTGTGCCCTGTAGTGGGGCGAGAGGATTTCGATGCCTCGTTCGTTGCAGCAATCCTGTATGTTTTGGTGAAGGTTCGAATAGACGCTGGCCAACCGGTTGGCCTCCTTGGTGTGGGCATTGATTTGGTAGGCCACATAAAAATCGTCCAAGCTTGTTTGCAGCACGAAGGGGGCGGGTTGCTCCAGCAGGGGTTCCGTGCGGGCTGCCGCATCGATCAATGCCTGGTGTATATCCTTCCATGGCACATCATAGCCAATGGTTACCGTGGTGTGCACAATCACCCCTTCTTGGCGGGCATAGGTGCTGTAGTTGGTGGTGTTGCCTGTCAATATGGAGGAGTTTGGAATGGTGATCTCCTCGTTTTTGGGTGTTTTCACCCGGGTCACCAGCAGTGTTTTTTCTATCACATCGCCCGATATGTCACCAATTTTTATCCGGTCGCCTATTTTAAAGGGGCGCATGTAGGTGATCACCAGGCCTGCCACCATATTGGCAATGGCCGATGAGGAACCCAACGAAAAGAGGATGCCGATGAAAACAGAGACCCCCTTGAATATATCCGAATCGGAACCTGGCAAATAGGGGAATATCAGCACAAACATAAAGGCCAGCAATAAAAACCGCACGATGCTGTAGGTTGGCATGGCCCAATCGACATGAAATCCAGTTATCTTGAGTTTTTCGGATTGAATCTCCGTGAATATGTATTTGGTGAACCGGATCACATATTTCATGGTGAAATAGATGACCAGTATGCTGAATAATTTGGGCAGGTATTGCCATACCGACCAAAACATGTTCTTGAAGGGCATCCATATCCAATGGATCAGCTTGTCGGCCCAGTCGCGCGTGAAGGGGAAGATGCTGAATAGTATTGGGAGGGTGATATAAACCACGAGGGCGATGGTCAACCAGCGGCCAATCTTGAATAGGAAGAGTATGAATTGGAACTCCTGCTCGGCCGACAGGAATGTATAATCTTTGTAGGCCAGGTTTTTAAGCCATTTCTCCTTATTTCGATCCACCAATTTCAGCAGTTGATGGTAACCGCGAGCTATCAACCTAATCAGCAGATAGGTTAAGCCGATGATCAACAGAATTAACCCAATGCGCATCAGTATCCTGGGGAGGCTCTTCTCCTTATGCGCCTTTTCGATGGAGAGTTTGATTTTGGCATGGAGCTCCTCGGATAGGAGTTTTAAATTTCCGTCGTACCAGAGGGCGTCTTTCTCCGAAAGGCTCAGGATGATCAACTCACCATACATGATATCATAGGTGTATTCCGACCGGATGATTTTTAGCGAATCGGCCACAAAAAAATCGCTGCGGCTTAGCCGGCTTATCTTAGCTGAAGCGTTGTGCGCCCGTTCTGCCGGGGTGGATGCACCAAACCTTGTATAGATCATCACAATGGTGTCGTTGGCCGGGTCGAGTATTGGATGGCCAATGGCAGTAGATTTCATCTGCTGGATTTCGCGCTGCTTCTCTTCATTCAATGCTTCGGCTTGCCGGTTCGATTCCGCTATTTTGTTGACCAATTCAAGCTGGAGCTGCTTGTTGCTTGTTTTGGTGGTGTTCAGTTGATTTTCCAACTCACTCCGTTTTATGGAGTCGATGAACTGTTGTTCTTCTATTTCGGCAATTTTTCGGGCGAATTGATCGAGCAGATAAATGGATTGGCTGTCCTTTTGTTCGAGGTTTTGATCTTGCGCCCCCGTATGGAGCGGCAACATAAAAAAGAGTGCCACCAAGATGTGGATGGGCGAGCATTTTGTTGTGGTCATTTTATGGGTTTTGAGGCGTGCTTATGTTTTAATGTAATTGTGCCAATCAACCATCCTTCCTAATGGAGTCACCCCAATGGAGCAATGGTAGGTTGCAACTGTTCCGGTGCGGGTTTCAACTTTCCGGGAGGCAGTTCCAACTTTCTGGTTGCTGGTTCCAACTTTCCGGGAGGCGATTCCAACTTTCTGGTTGCTGGTTCCAACTTTCCAGGAGGCAGTTCCAACTTTCTGGTTGCTGGTTCCAACTTTCCGGGAGGCGGTTCCAACTTTCTGGTTGCTGGTTCCAACTTTCCAGGAGGCAGTTCCAACTTTCCAGACAGTAGTTCCAACTATCTTGTTGGTGGTTTCAACTTTTTAGTTCTGCTTGGAAAATTTCAGGGTGCTGAGTGCCTTGTAGTAAGGGTTTGTGGTACCATACACCGATTTGACATACATTTTGACATCGACCGAGATATCAACCATGCCGTTCAAAGCCGAATAGAGCCTGGCATCCCTGGCAATGCGGGCGTTGGCCAATTGCACCGCCGAATTGGCCACATCGCTGTTTCGGCGGGCGAGGTCGGTGTGGAGTTGGGCCAGAGCATGGGTGGTCAACTCCGGCTCATTAGGAGCATATTCGGGAATGGTGATGAGCAACTTCAATAGTTTGTCGAGGTTGTCCAAACGGTTATCGTAACCCAATTGGGAGGATGAGATCTCATTTTTAACGATTCCCGCTGCTTCAGCAGCTTTACGTTCCTCAGGGGTCATTTTTGGGGTGGCCCTGCGTCCTTGCAGCTTGCGGATCAGGGTCATCACGCTGGCATCGTCGCGCGAAGTGGAGCTGGAAGCCTTCAAGGCGTTGTTGATGCGGGTAGTGAGCTTGCGCAACTGGTCGAATGCCAATTCCCTTTCACCCACCGCATGTTTGTAGGCAGCTTCGGCATTGTGCACATTGTGGACGGCCTCCCTAGCCGAAGCCAACAGGGCATTCAGGGCAGTGATGGTGAGGCTTTCCCTGGATGGGTTGTACACCGCACCCAAACTGGCGACGCGGGTCACCAATTTTTCAAAATTGGCCACATTTTTTGCATGGCCTGTTTCGTTAATATTTGCCATAACATTAAATTTTAGCTATCGACTCAATGGATTAACACTAACCAATTTAAGGAAAATAACGGTGAAATGAAATAGCAGATGGTAATTTTTGCGGCAGCTGTTTGCCTGTTCGGGAGTGTTTGTTTTCATTTGCTCTCAGGAACCGTTTCTTTCTTAAACAGCTGTATAGGATAGATAGAGTGAGTCATCGATAAACTTGAATTGGGGTTTCTCTTCAAATCCTCATTTTCTGTTTCTCTTTTGGCAGAGAAACAGAATGAAAAAAGAGTGCAAGACTGCGTGTATTTCCCAAAGAAACAGAAAAAATATTTTTGGCTTGATAGTTTTTATTAATAAGATCGCGCTGTATTCCAAAGCACAATTTCTTTTTTTATATTGATTGTATTTTCTCTTAACTGTATCCATTTTACTAACCCATTTTCACCTCTTCCTCTAATCTCTTTAAACTGATATTCCTCACTATCCTTATTTTTTGTTGGGTATCTTAACATCAAATAAAAGTCATTAACATTACCACCGTTACATAGAAAGAAATCATTGAAAGGATTGCTTTCTGTTATAAATTGGCCGATTAAATCGACTAATTTTACACTATACGCATGTTGATTAGTTTTTATTAACTCATAATAGTCAGATAGTTTATGCGTATTTTTTTGTGGGAGATTATTTGTCTCCTGAAGTAATCCTTTCATTAACAGTTCTAACCCATGATAGTAATTAAATAGAAGAGGTACGCCAATTTTAAAATCATTCCACCTTGTTTTTTGATCATAATTTGTCCATGACTCTTCATTACTTGTTGATGGATCAGGTTTAGAATATACTATATTTATATTGTTGATTTTTTCCATTTCATTTATGGATTCTCTAACAAGATTCCAAAATTGATTTGAGGTTCCGATAAAATTATATTTTTCCATGGGTTATTCCTTTTTAAGTGATTTACTGCTTTTCAGGAAGGATTATCAAAATATCTTAACATTCTTTGTTTATTAGGTTGAAATATTTATAGTAGCCATGGTTATAAAGGTTGATACATTCTTGAACGATGGCGGTTATGGCTTTCCAAATAGGGACACTTAGAAATATCTTCCAAACCGAAATGCCCATCTATTGGCTGCAAAATATGGATGGTTATGGAAATGCTTCATAGCGTCTACTTGGCGGTTGAGGTTCAATGCGGGGGTTTATGATTTGTTCGGAGTCATACTTATTATTGCTTGGTATTTTATTCATCCTTCGAGATGCTTAAAACGGTTTCACTATGTTTTGCGAAGTGAATGTAAAAATCGGTGTTCTTTTTTAAGCCATCATACATCTCTTTTTCAACTTCGTATCTGCTCTCATTCGTGATAATGTAGTATTTCCTTCCTGGTCGCATTTTCTGTCCCCATAATTTCGGAAATAAATCACCCAATATTGGAATGTATAGTGCCCCACTGCCAGCCTCGTAGGTTTTTTCTTCAATTTTCTTTTCTACCCTTTTCTTGAATAGTTCTTTTTTATTATCTTTCAAATCACGGTTTACTTTGAGATTGATTCGATAGCAAACGAAACATGCTAAAAGTAGAATTCCAAGGTCGATAGAAATAACCATCCAATAGTTCTGTTCCGATTGATTCAACACAAAGTAAATCAAGTTGAAAAGTCCGCCAAAACAAAGTATAAGTCCGCCAAACACAAATCCTATGCGTCTTTCATATTTTAAAGTTTTTCGGTCATTATCAGTTAATTCGTGAAGCATATTTTTGTTTTTTTGTAGGTGGCAAAAGGATGCCAGTCGTTTATTTCTTTATAACCATTCTTGGCAAACAACCTTCCTGTTGTCGCATCAATTTCAACAAGATTTAGATTCAATCGGCAAATTAATGTTTAACAAAATTAATTATCCTGATGTAACATTCAAGCATTTGATAATAAAATTGCAAAATGATAATAATCAGGTGGTGCAACCAAAGGGCAACATCGATACAGCAGAGTGGAGGCGGTAGGAGGTTGGGTATGGGTTGTTTGTGCAGTTTTTATGAATGGGTGTGGCAATGATGCCATGTTGCTTTGTGCCAACATTGTTGATTCTGGTTCAATGGTTTTTATAAGAATTGAAACGCTTCGGGGTTATTGATTCCCATTTGTATTTCTATAATCATGTCACCCCTTCGGGGTTTTGTTGGTTAGTTATTTGGGGGCTATAATAATTACACCTCTTCGGGGTTCCTATTTCCCGTTGATTTTTCTATAATCATGTTATCCTTTCGGGATTATTGATTTATTAATGTTTTGATAATTATATCCATATTCTTTTGGGGTTGATTATAAAGTCCGAAGGACTGATATTATTATAGCTTAAATTATTCTTTTGGGGTTAAAACCCCGAAGGGGTGACATTATCTATCAATCCATTCAAAAAGAAATTTTTCATCGTATTCAATTTCATATTTCTGCAGAAAATCCAGATATTCTTCTTTAAACGTTTTTTTGTGATGGTGTTCTTCCTGATGAAGGATGTAGTTATATACCTGTTCAATTTGAGAATGTGCATATGAAAAGGCTCCGTATCCTTCTTGCCACGAAAACTTGCCGTTAACGAATTTTTTCTCGTTAATAAAATTGCTCGAATTGTTTTTAATGTCTCGAACCAAGTCAGAAATAGCCATTGACGGTTTTAACCCAATGAAAATATGGATGTGATCTGATACGCCATTTATAATAATTGATTTTTGGCCTTTATTGGTAATGATTCCAGCGATGTATTTATGCAATTCATCTTTCCAATTTTTCCCTATTAAGTTTTCACGTCCTTGGGGAGCAAAAACGATTTGAATATAGATTTGCGAAAATGTGCCAGCCATATTTGTTTGTTTTAATGCCTATAATAATGTCACCCCTTCGGGGTTTTGTTGTCTACTGCTGATTTTTCTATAATAATGTCACCCCTTCGGGGTTATATGGTTCATATTTCCGTCTATAACAGTATTATCCTTTCGGACTTGGTTTGCTTTATGGCTAAAACACAAGGTAATCAATTTTGACCAATATTATTTGAGCATTCGATCCTTTTCTTGAGTAGGCCTTTTTTGTTCTCTTTCAAATTATGACTTACTTGGATGTTAATCCTGTTACAAGCTGATTATTTCTTCCTCAAAAGGTTGCCGGAATTGAACATTCCTCTATTTTGTGGGTTCTATAAGCGAAATATAGGAGTTTACTGATATGGCAATCTATTCAATCAAAGATCTGGAGATACTAACCGGCATCAAGGCACACACCATCCGCGTGTGGGAACGCCGCTACAATTTGGTGGATCCGGGAAGGACCAACACCAACATCCGCTGCTATAGCGATGAGGATTTGAAAAGGTTGCTCAATGTTTCCATCCTGAACCAAAACGGGTTTAAAATTAGCAAAATAGCGGGGTTGGACGATGCCCAGCTGCGCAACCGGGTGCTCGACTTGTGCATGGATTCGCGCAACAACAATGTGATGATCGAAAGTCTGCTGGTGGCCATGCTGGAGTTGGATGAACTGAAGTTTTCGCGGGTGCTGGCCAGTTCCATCATCAAGGTGGGCTTCGAAGGCACCATCGAGGAGGTGCTTTTCCCTTTCCTTGAGCGCATAGGCGTGCTTTGGCAATCGGGCACCATCAACCCGGCTCAGGAGCACTTCATCACCAATTTGATCCGTCAAAAACTGATGGTGGCCATCGACAGCGAGATGCAAAACACGCCGGTGACGCGCCGGCAACGCATTCTGTTCTTCACGCCCGAACAGGAGTGGCACGATATGGGGCTGCTGTTCTTCAGCCTGCTGGCCCGCAAAGCCGGTTTCGAAATAATCTATCTTGGTGCCTCGGTGCCATTGGGCGATTTGAACGTGGTGCGGAGCATCCGGCCTTTCCATGCGCTCTTCTTCACCATGGTGGGTGCGCGTAAGAAGGATGACTTTTACCGCTTGATCCGCGAGATAGATCATGAGTTCCCCAATTTCCCGGTCTTTGTCTCCGGTCTTCAGTTCAAGGAGCAAAAGCCTCTGTTGCCTCCTAATTTTGTGCTATGCTCCTCTGCCGCCACCTTCAAGCAATCGTTGGAGAAACTGTTCAAGGATTGATGGCCAATAGCTTATAATTATTATTGGATGGTTTCCACCTCAAAGATGGATGCCGGATAGATCTTCTGGTCGATGTTGGAGGTTTCTTCGTTGGTGATGAGTAGGCGTTGCCCATCGAGGCAGATGCCCTCAACTTGGTGCTCCTTTAATGGCAACAAGTATTTCCTTATTACCTTGTTTCCTTTGGTGAAATTGGCCAGCTCGATGATGAAGGGCTTGAAAACCAGAAGCTCTATGTTGTAGCCGCAAAGCACCAACCGGTCGGTGGCGGTGTCGTAATCGGCTCCGGTGATCAAGCCGCCGCTTTCGATGGATTCCTGGTAGATGGCCACCTTTTGCTCTTGGTCCAAAAGGTAGATGTTGCAGTTGCGTGAAGCCCAGTTTTTGGTGAAGAGGTGTAGCTTGCCTTTGATGCATGCGATGGCCTCGCAATCGAAATTGTGGTTGTAGGGCAATGAAAGCTCTGGCTGGTTGTTGTAACGGAATGTGATCACTTCCGATTTCAGCAGCTGGAACCCACCGTTGGGATTGATGTCAGCTTTGCTGATTCGGTAAATCTGGAACTCTTTCCGGTTGCCCAGGTTGTTGCCGGCATCGGTGAGGTAGATGGAGATGGAGTCCTGCGTAATATCTTCCCAGTCGGTGTTGGTTGCATTGGTGATGGTGATGCGTGCGGTTTCGTTGCCCGTGGCAGGGTCGATGGCACTCACCTCGGGTTTGCCGCCGCTGTCGTTGTGCGTCCAGAGCCGCTCATGGTAAAAAATCGCTCCCGACGTTTCGCTGAGTGCTTTGGGTAGTGTAGCCAGCTTGGTTGTTTTGATCTGCCCATTCTCAGTCTTTTCCTGTGCCACCAACGATGGCGCAATCAATGCGATGAAACCTAGTAATATGAGTTTGTTTGTCATGGTTTGTTTATGGTTGATGTTTGACGACGCCTTTGTTTTTCCAGCGTCCCGACAGGTAATATGCAACAGAAAATATCATACCGATGCACCAGCCCAAAGGGATGGCCCACCAAATTCCTTTCTCTCCCCAGTGGTGGCTCAGATAGAGGGCTAGCGGAACCCGCCCTGCCCATAAGGATACCAATGAGATGAACATAGGGATCAATGTGTCGCCGGCGCCCCTCAATAAGCCATGGGTGATGAACATGGTTGAAAAAACGATGTAAAAGCTGCTGACGATCACCAGATAATTCACGCCATGGGCAATCACCT
>JAGPIS010000133.1 GCA_018054835.1 Breznakibacter sp.
GGATGAATTTAATGGCGATTGGAAAATGCATGATGAGTGTGGTCGGCAAACCATAATACTGTATCATTATTCTAAAGCGCTCTTTTAAACCTGGTACAATGTTTTTTTTAGTGATGCCTCCATCCAGGAAACGGGATAATGTCGTGTGTGTGTTAGTTATGTTGTCGGCGTTTTTAAGTGCGACCAGGCACCATTCAAAGTCGGCTGAATACCGGTATTTCAAGTTGTATGGTTGAACCAATTTCCTGGCTGCAATAAACGATTGATGGCTCACCAACATGCCTTTCCTGAAGCTTTTCCAGGTTAGATTTTCCGGAGGCGACAGTCTGCGGGTGCCAATCACCTCTCCTTGGAGGTTGGTCATCACTGTGTCGCCATAATAGATATCGGCATATGGATTTTCCTTAAAGATGTTTTGCAGGGTTTGCGGTTCAAATACTTCATCACCGGCATTTATAAACCAGACATATTCGCCACTAGCCTTTCCCAGACCTTTATTCATGGCATCGTACAAACCGTTGTCGGGTTCACTCATCCAAAAGGTGATGTGTTGATTGTAGCGCCTGATAATCTCGCAGGTTCCGTCGGTTGAAGCCCCATCAATAATAATGTATTCGATGGCTGGATAATTCTGGGCAATAATGCTTAAAATGGTTCGTTCAAGGGTTTCTTCGGCATTATAGGTTATGGTGATGATCGAAATAAGTGGTAACCGGGTCATCTTGACGTTTTAAGCGCGTTGGTGTAAATATTGTTGTATTGTTGAGCCACAATTCTCTCCGAGTAAAGCTCCAAAGCCCGTTCCCTGGCCGCCAATCCCAGCTGATTGGTATCGTTGAGGAAAAGGGTCTGGTACAACCCCGTGGCCAGGCTGAGTGAATTGCGGGCCTCTGCCAGGAAGCCGGTTTTTTCGTGAACAATCATCTCGGGCACTCCTCCAATCCTGAATCCCACCACTGGCGTTTGGCAAGCCATGCTTTCCATCACGGTGTTGGGCAGGTTGTCCTGCAACGAGGGGAGGAGGAACACATCGGCTGCATTGTATATCTTCACCAGTTTTTCCGGGTCACTGATGAATTTCATATTATGGATTTTGAATGGAAGCTGGTTGCAGACATCTTCCTTTAGTTTTCCGAAAACAACCAACTCAATTTTTGCGCTCAAGGTTGGGAAATTCTCCTGAATGATGTTAAGTGCTTCAATCAAGTAACGGAATCCTTTGCGCACATCAAGTAGATTGGCGGCACCAAATAAAACCAACTTCTTATCGGTCGGTAGGTTCAATTCCTCGCGGCAAAGGGTTTTGTCCAGTGGGCGAAATTGGTCGGTATCTATGGCATTGGGAATACAAGCCACATTGAAGTTTTGAAAAAGGCTGCTTTCGGCCGATAACGAGCGCAACCATTTGCTACAGGCCACAATATTGAGCTGCGCATTGGCATATATCTTCTTTTTCCTCAGGAAAATGCGGTTGGAAAGGTCTTTCTTCGAAGGTTTCCTTAAAAAGGGGCAGTATCCACAGTGTTCATTATATTCCATACAACTGCCGGCATAGTGGCAGCCACCTGTAAATGGCCACATGTCGTGCAAGGTCCAGATGATGGGTTTTTTCAGTTTGAACAGATTATCCAAGGTGGATAGAGACAGGAAGCCCTGGTTTATCCAGTGGAGATGCAGGATGTCGGCTTCTTGCACCAAGGGGTGTTGACTGATGTCGAACCCGGTGGATGCCGGAGAAAAGGCGTAGCGCAGTGAGACATCTTTTTCGTCCTTCAAAAAATTCACACGTTCGGCAATGAAGTGATAATGGCTCATCATGGTGTGTAGCAATCCATGGCCTACCGCATTTGTTTGAGGGTCGTTGCTTTGTTTTGTCAGCACTAGGAAATTCGAGTCGGTGCCGCTTGACCTGAGTGCACGGTGAATGCGCAGAGCTGCTACGGCTGCTCCACCACCCGAATCATTTTTATTGATATGAAGAATTTTCAAGAAGGCTAGTTTTTAACGATGACAAAATAGCAACAATTCTTTAAAATAAAAACAACAAATGAGAGGTTCTTTTTGTGTGGTTCTTGCTGGCTTACGGGGGTCTCTGGGTTTTATTTTATCTCTTCAAAATCAACATATTCACCTTGTATGTCATCTTTTGAATCGTCCTTCTTGGAATAGTGGATGGTTACTTCGCCCTCTTTGGTGTTTTTATAGCTCTGATGGGTTGTTGCGGTGTTTTGCATTTTCTGTAATAGCTTCTTTAATGCAAATGGGAGAACCAATCTAAGGAGAAGTTTCATTATGTAGTAAATAGCCGCTGCTATTAAAATGATTTTAAAGAGTGCCATGTATGTTTTTTTTGAAGGTACAGCAAAGAATATGCCTTTGCTGTACCTTGATGTTTTATATGGATAAAATTTCAGTTAAGCCCATTAATGAGGGGTTGAGCGATTTTTTATTTTTTAGTGTCTGATTGAATGGCACATGAACGATCTCGCGGTTGACAATACCAACCATAATGCTTTTTTGATCATCCAAGAGCGCCTGCACTGCAGCAACACCTAATTGGCTGGCGAGCACCCGGTCGTATGCCGAGGGGGAGCCGCCCCGTTGGATGTGGCCTAGAATGGTGACTCTAACGTCATAGTCGGGATGGTCTTCGGCAACTTTGTTGGCAATGGCAATGGTACCGCCCATTTTTTCCCCTTCTGCAACGAGTACGATGGAGCTTTTTTTATCCTTGGAAAGGCCATCGGAAAGGAATTTCTCCAGTTTTTCAAAATCTGTCCTGACTTCGGGAACCAATATGGCCTCAGCGCCACTGGCAATCCCGCTGCGCAGAGCAAGGAATCCGGCATCGCGTCCCATGACTTCAACAAAGAAGAGACGGCTGTGTGCGGTGGCTGTGTCCCTGATTTTGTCCACAGCTTCGATTACCGTATTTAAAGCCGTGTCGTAACCGATGGTGGAGTCAGTTCCATATAAGTCATTATCGATGGTGCCGGGAATGCCCACAATGGGGAAGTTGTGTTCCTGGGCAAAGATACGGGCTCCAGTAAAGGTGCCATCGCCTCCAATTACCACCAGGCCGTCCACATTGTTTTGTTTCAGATGTTCAAAGGCTTTTTGACGCCCTTCAACTGTTCTGAACTCTTTGCTTCGGGCCGATTTCAATATGGTACCACCCAAATGGATGATGTTGCTGACCGAGTTGGAGTGCATCTCCATGAAATCGTTGTTGATCAAACCTTGATACCCCTGATTGACACCCATCACCTGAACACCATTGTAAATGGCTGTTCTAACAACTGCTCTGATTGCTGCATTCATTCCGGGAGCATCGCCTCCGGATGTCAATAATGCAATTCTTTTTATATTCATCGTTGTACTTGATTAAGTATTTATTTTTTCGATTTGCTCTGCTATTTTTTCCATCAGCCATAAAGGAGTTGATGTGGCGCCGAATATACCTACCGATTCTACTTGTCCGTCGAACCAGCTCCGTTGAATCTCGGATGGCTCTGTTACAAAATAACTTTTCGGATTGATGTTTTTACAAATATCAAATAGTATTTTGGAATTTGAGCTTTTCATCCCCCCAACAAATATAATCATATTGTGTTGTGGGGCAAAGGTACCTAGTCGCTCCGCCCTTCCAGACACCTGTTTGCAGGTAGTATTATGGGCAACCACCAAGTCGGGATCGAAAGCCTTCTCTTTTATCTGTTCCACAATCATTCTGAACGTTTCCGGATCTTTAGTCGTCTGAGCAAAAATCTCCATCGGCCGGGTGTAGTCAAGCAGCTTGGTATCTGTCAAGTTCTCTATCACGATACATTCAAAATTGGTCTGACCTTGAAGTCCAGTTACTTCAGCATGACCTTTTTTCCCAAAAACAACAATTTGCCCATTCTGTTTCCTTTGCAATTCCCATGCCTTCTTTATGCGTTGCTGGAGTTTCAGTACTACCGGACATGTGGCATCAATTAAATTGACCCCCTGTCTGGTAGCTGTTTCATAGGATGTAGGTGGTTCTCCATGAGCGCGAAATAGAACCGTCTTGTGGTGCATTTCATTCAGCTCTTGTTGATTGATGATTCTTAGGCCAAGCTTTTCCAACCGTTCCACCTCTTGCTCGTTGTGTACGATATCCCCCAGGCAAAAGACTTGTTTCCCCTGGCGAAGGCTATTCTCGGCTGCATCAATGGCCTTTTTCACCCCAAAACAAAAGCCCGATTGATGATCAATAGTGATGTTCATCCGTTATTGATTATTTGCTTATTAATCCCCGATCTTTCAAATGATTTAGGATCCATTGAAGCTGATCCTCCCTGTTCATATGGCTATTGTCTAGAATTATGGCATCGTTGGCTTGCCTTAATGGGCTCTCTTCCCGGGTTGAATCTAGATAATCGCGTTGCCGCACATTGTCAATAATCTTGCCGAAATCTACCGGTTCGCCTTTTGCAACAAGTTCATCATATCGTCTTTGGGCTCTGATCTCAGCCGAGGCTGTCATGAATATCTTTAAATCGGCATTTGGAAAAACAACAGTTCCAATATCCCGTCCATCCATCACAATGCTGGTGTTGCCACCCATTTTTTGTTGCCATGCCACCAATTGCTTTCGTATCTCTCCAATCGTGCTTATGGCACTTACTTGGTTACTTACTTCCAGCCCTCTGATTCTATCCTCCACGCTGACACTGTTTAGGAATGTCTCATTAGTTTTTGTGTGGTTATTGAATTCAAATGTTATTTGGATATTGGGAAGTGCTTCTATTAATGCCGTTTTATTTATTTCCGCTCCTGATATAAATCTATTCTCTATGGCATAAAGAGTAACAGCACGGTACATGGCTCCAGTATCGACATAGGCTATGGAAAGCAGTTTGGCAATATCTTTGGCGACAGTGCTTTTGCCACAGGAGGAGTGTCCGTCAATGGCAATAATAAGGTTCTTTTTTAATACTTGCATAAGTCATGTTTGTGATGCACAAATTTAGATAATACAACGTATTTCATGGTTAATTTATCGTTTAATTTTAGTTGGTATTTATTTCATGTTGATGCCATGGGTTTGCTTTAATTGATTTATTTGGTAGGATTATTCATCCGGGTTTCTTATAATCATTTGATATTGAGGTTTTATTCACACCCCATTGTTTCTATACCAATTTAAGCCTCGTGATTTGGCAGTTTTATATAGTTTCTTGATTTCCCATCTATTTTTCCAAACGGGGAGGGTGGGCAGGATAAGGCTCCGTAGCTGGTTGTTTGAGAATAAGTGTTTTAAGGAAAACTTTTGAAAAACTTTTCAAAACGATTTGGAATAACGAAAATATAGCCCTTATTTTGCATTCGCTTTCCAGAGGGACAGCAGCACACAAACCAGGTTCACAACCCGGTGATTGACAAAATGGTGAAGGGGTTATTGGATTCTACGGTTTAATCCGTAGAGACGCCTCATGAGGCGTCTCTACCGGAAAAAAAAAACCGAAAATAATTTCAAGAAACATTTGGAGGTTTCAAAAAACTCCTTACCTTTGCAGCCGCTTCAAACGAAAGGGTTTGAGCGACAAAAAAGAAAGATACGATCTTTGAAAATATTGGATAAGTGCAAAAGGGAAAAATAAGGTA
>JAGPIS010000134.1 GCA_018054835.1 Breznakibacter sp.
CGCACAAAATACCAGTCCGACAAAAAAACCATTTGCAACGTATTCACAGCATCGCCTTCAATCTTCATATGCATATCGCGCCAAATGCCGTAACTGGCATCCCCATTGATATAACGATCGGCCACATTGATCCCACCTACAAAGCCTACCAGGCCATCCACAATCAATATCTTGCGGTGGTTGCGGTAATTCACCCGGCTGGTGAATTTTGGAAAGCGTACTTGCAGGAAGCTCTCCACCTGAATGCCTGCCGCTATGAGGTCGTCGAAGAATGGTTGCTTCAACTCCCAACTACCCACATCGTCCACAATCATGCGAACCTCAAGGCCTTGGGCGGCTTTCTGCTTTAGAATGTTGATGATCTGCCCCCCAATGTTGTCATTGGCAAAAATGTAATACTCTATGTGGATGAAACTTTGGGCTTGCTCCAGGGCGCTCAGGATGGCATCAAAGGTCTCGGCACCATTATTCAATATTTTCAACTTATTGCCGATGGTCACCACCGAATTGGAATTATTGAGCAAAAGTTGGATGATGTGTTTCTTGTTGTTGATGCGGGCATTCTCAATCAACGAGCCATCGCCCATACGGCTGATTTGAGCATGTGCCATGGAGACCAGCAAATCGTCGTTTTTCAAACCTTTACGGGCTATGATCTTTTCTTTGCGCAGGTTTTGTCCGAAGAAGATATAAAACACCACCCCGATGCCGGGCAACAGCATCAGTACCAGGATCCAGGTGATGGTTTTGAGCGGACTCCGATTCTCGAGCATGATCAAAACCACCACCACCAATATGGTAATGGCATAGGCCGAAATCAGGATGGTTTGTATGATGGCAGGTAAATATTCCAAAAAAAACATGCGGCAAAATTTATATTACTAGGTTAAATCAAGGAAACACAAAAGGTTGGCTAGAATTATTTACCCTTTGTGCCTTTCTTTTTAACCCCTTGATGCCTGTATTTTGACTCAACATCCGAAACTTGGTCAAAGGATTTCATCTTCATTAGAAAATCCAAATCTTTTTCAATGTGATCTCTATCAACATAACTGGTAGCATTTTCAAGCGCTGCATTTAAATCCCTCTCGGCTTCAGCTAAATATCTCTGTGCCGTTTCCAATGCTCTTGAACGGATAGAGGCATTCTTGTATTTAACTGTGTTCCGACCAGTATCTAGACATATTTTTGCCAAATCCATCTTTGCTTTGGCGCGGTTTTCCAACAAAATTATATTTTTGGACAAGGTTAAGTTTTTTTCAATGGCATTGTTCACAAAACCGATCAGTTCTTCATTTTGACTTAACCGTTTCATACTTACGACCAAACGTTCCAATTGTTTTTCTTCCAGAGAGAGGGTTTGGGCGCTAGTCATCAACCTATCAGCAATCTCCTTGAGCTTGGCATTGTCTTTGACATGCGCAATCACATCAGCAATATTAGTAATGGTGTTGGCGTTTAATTTCTCAAAACTGATGTTGCTTTCCAACAAAAAGGTTAAAACAATATCAGGCTTGTCGAGGATATTACTGACTTCGCATAATAAATCAATCACCCGGAAATTAAAGGGATCATTTTTCAAAATATCCAGCAATTTCAAAGAGGCCTGATGGTGCTTCCCTAGAATAATCTCTTTTTCAATGTTGTGTATTTCTTTGATTAAACTATGCCTGGGATGGGCAGGTAACACACATGTCACACTTTGGGGTTCAATATCAAATATTGGGGATGGGCAACCCTCTTCGCGCATCAACCTCAAAATAGTTGGAATACCTTGACCTTCTGCTTGGGCCAACTGCAATTTATTAAAAAAATAGGCCAGTGATTGGTTTCGCCAATAAGGTGTGGCTCTACCGCTTAAAAACTTCTCTTTCTCAATGGCTCGAGGCAACGAACCTGGAGAATAAATCTCAATCCTATCGGTGAAAACAGTAACTCTTGAGGGTTGATCTATTTCATAATCACGATGAGCCAAGCAGTTGACTATTGCCTCTTGCAATGCTCTCAACGGATATTTCAATTGATTGGGGATATTATCTGTTTTGTCAAAAGCAGTGTACGTTTCTGCATTTAACAATTCAATGCACTTGCGCGCTTGTTGAACAATATTTCCGGTTATTTCATGACGTTCAGCAGTTGGTTCACTTCTATCCTTTCCTTTATAAATAGAAAAAATGGTATAGGCTCCAGGAAAAAAAATCATTGGATCTTTGCTGAACATCAATAGAGTAAAATTCTTAGGCTTCAGTTTATCGGTGATTTTTTCTCTCCCTGCCAACGGTGCCACAAAACTTGAAATCCGTCCTTTGTCGGAAATATAATCCTCCAAAGCTTTATTGGAATCCCAAACCTTCATCTCCTGTAAATACTCCCGAAGCACCAACAAATCAATATCTTCAATCTCAGATGAAGGATTCAATCTCTTATCCCATTGTTCAATCTCTTTTTTTTGAATCAGGAGTTCCCTCAATACCCCGTTTTTGGCCTCGCGGGTTTCCCTTCCAATTCGCACATAATAAGTGGAGCTATCTTTGCCCGAACCTCGATATGAATGAGCATCCTTGGAAGCAGGAATGATAAAAACCAAGATCCTTTTATCGTCGGAAACAGGAATCTCTTCGGTTAAAGGAACAATGGGCGGAAAAACTTTCTCACGAAGATCGTTCATAAACTTACCCTCAATCTCCTTCAGCCTTGATGAGCCCAATCCGATCTCGACCAACTTTTGGAAACCATGTTCATCTTTCGTTTCTTTGGCCCCACAAACAATGTAACCACCTCCCAAATTCGAAAAATCATTTGCAAAGGCAACTGCAGTCCGAATAATATCATCAATATCTGCAACGCTTTCCTTCCATTCAACCCGCTCACTTTCACGCTGCGACAACTCTTTAAGATTTACAATATTGGAGGCCATGCATAAAAATTTTAAAATATCTGCAAGTTACAAAAATTAATGATTAAGGTGCTTTAACACAACCAGCTCAATTCCTTCTACCAACCACTAGCAAGGCAACATCAATACGAATCATCCCTGCCCCTCTGCTCTATTTCGATAGATGGAAAGCCTACTATCGTTTAAAGTTATAATTTCCTTGCTATTTTGATTCAGTCTAGGCGCTGGAATTCCATTGTGCAATTCAACGCGGCCCTCATAAACAAAGGCCTCGTCCCACAAACCTTTGTCGATAAAAGAGCTGAGCGTCACACGACCACCCTCCACAATCAGAGATTGTATGCCATGCTGATGCAACAAATCCAATAATTCACCTTCGAAATCCACTGAAAAATCAACCTTGGCATAACTGGTATTGCCTTGAGTTTCTGTCTTGTTGGCATTAACCACTAGGGTTGGTTTCCCATCGGTAAAGAGCGTCAAATTCGGTGGTAATTTCAAATCGCGGTCAATCACCACCCGCAAGGGCTGCGCGCCATGCCATTGCCGCACGGTGAGCGATGGATTGTCGAGAAGGGCAGTGTTGGTGCCAATCAGGATGGCCATCTCCTCCGAGCGCTGCTTGTGCACATATTTGCGTGCCCACTCATTGGTGAGCCATACCGGCTTCACATCCACTCCGCGTATGGCATCCAAGAAACCATCGGCCGATTGTGCCCATTTGAGGATGATGTAGGGCCGCCTCTTCTCGTGAAAAGTAAAGAAACGTCGGTTCAATTCGCGCGCTTCAGATTCGCAAACCCCAACCAAAACTTCAATGCCTTTGGCCTTCATCATTTCAATACCCTTGCCGGCCACCTCCGAAAAAGAATCAACACAACCAATCACCACCCGAGGTATCTGTTTCTCAATAATCAACAACGAACAAGGCGGCGTGCGGCCATAATGGGCACATGGCTCCAAATTGACATACAAAGTACTCTCCTTCAACAGATCATGATCCTTCACACTATGAATGGCGTTGACCTCGGCATGAGGAGTTCCAGCCTTGACATGATACCCTTCGCCAATGATGCGCCCCTGATGTACAATAACACAACCCACCATAGGGTTGGGATAAGTCATTCCCTGCGCCTTTTGGGCCAGTTGCAGGCAGCGCTGCATGTATTGTTCCATTTCAAGCAATTGTTCGGCCATTGTTCTTAAATTTGTGCTCAAGATAGTGAGAATTGGTTTTTTTAAAAAATATCCTGTTTGCTTATGTCCACCACCGTCCAATTATTGCAGAAGGCCATTGCCGAGAAGCTCGTTCATATCGTCTCCATCCAGGAAGCCCGTCAAATGGCCAAAATGCTGTTGATGCACCATTTGAGCCTGTCCTCAACAGGCTTGGTGATGGAAGCGAACCGCCTGGTGGATGCCTCAACCATATTGTCTATCTACCAACAAGTCGAACGGTTGCTCACGCATGAGCCCATCCAATACATCTTGGGGACAGCTCATTTCTACGGACTCGATTTTGCGGTCAACCCCTCGGTTTTGATTCCCCGCCCCGAAACCGAAGAACTGGTGGATTGGATCGTAAAAGAAAACAGCCTGGCAAAACCTGCCATCCTCGATATTGGCACAGGAAGCGGCTGCATTGCCATCACGTTGAAACACCAGATGCCGCATGCTGATGTGGTTGGATGGGACATTTCGGACGAAGCGTTAGCTGTGGCAACCAATAATGCAGCTTCAATAGGCGTTGATGTGGCATTCCGCCAAGTGGACATCTTATCCAGTGCACCTTCTCCAGCCAACCATTTCGACATCATCGCCAGCAACCCGCCCTATGTCCGCGAGCTGGAAAAACAACAAATGAACAATAATGTTCTGGATCACGAACCCCATTTGGCACTGTTTGTGAGCGACAACGATCCCTTGCTGTTTTACCGCACCATTGCACAAAAAGCAAAAGTGATGCTCAAACCTGGCGGGATGCTTTATTTCGAGATAAACGAATATATGGCTGAGCAAATGTTGGAGATGCTGTCAGGATTAAATTATGAAGCGGTATTGAAACAGGATTTACAAGGAAAAGACCGGATGATTAGGGCGAGACAGACTCCTTGACCATCATTTCACGTGTTGATAAGAACGTCTGAAGATCGTTGTAGAGCCAAACGAAATTCCCATAAAAATCGTCGTAATGGTTTTCGAGTTGTTGCATGGCATACGGAACCTGCGATGGCAAAGAGGTGTGGCGCACCATGATCTCCAGAGCCCGCTCAATGCCCCAGCGGTATTGGTAATTTTCCAACCGGCGGCTGTTGATCAGGAATGGGAGGAAACCCTTCACTTCACCGGGAAGCTGGAAATAGTGCCGGATCATAATGCGGTGAACCGACGACACGAAGGTCTTGAGTGACGTGTCGGGATAGAGGGTGCTCCAGTTGGCCGCCAGGAAATGGTCGAAAAAAACATCCACAATCACGCCCGAATAACGGCCATAAACTGTTTTGATCAATTGGCTGCAATTTTTGGTGGCGGGATGGCGGTCGGTGAAACTGTCGATGGCTCGGTGCATCAAAATCCCTTCCTGAATTAACGGCGTGTATTGCTCATAGGCCTTCCCCTTCACAAAATCGCCAATAAAATTCCCAACCATCACTTCGGGAACATTGCCCGATAAAGCCAGATGAGCTAAAAAATTCATATTA
>JAGPIS010000135.1 GCA_018054835.1 Breznakibacter sp.
ACTAGGTGCTGCTCGAATACTCAACTCGTTGAAGGATCAGTTTGAAGGGACGATCTTGTTGATATTCCAACCTGGCGAGGAGAGTTCGCCTGGGGGGGCCCGCCTGATGCTTGAGGATGGGTTGTTTGCCGATTTGAAACCCGATGTGGTGGTGGGTGCCCATGTGCTGCCTTCCATGCCGACTGGCCATGTGGGGTTTCGTGAAGGGTTTTACATGGCCTCGGGCGATGAAGTTTACCTTACGGTGAAGGGGCAAGGTGGACATGGCGGGATGCCCCACCTGTTGACCGACAATGTGCTGGTTGCCGCCAATATTTTGGTCTCCTTGCAGCAAATTGTGAGCCGGGTGGTGCCGGCTACCGTTCCTGCGGTGCTCTCTTTTGGGCGGTTTATTGCCAACGGAGCCACCAACATCATTCCCGAAAAAGTGGAGTTGGCTGGAACGTTGCGGACTCTGGATGAAACGTGGCGCGGTAAGGTTAAAGATAAAATCGTGGAAATGGCCTCCCACATTGCCATTGGTATGGGGGCAAGTTGCGAGGCGGAGGTTATGGATGGTTATCCTGCCGTTTATAATCATGTTGAACTGACCCGCGATGCCAAACAGCTTGCTGTTGATTTCCTGGGGCAGGAGCAAGTGGAGGAGATGGACATCCGCATGACGGCAGAAGACTTTGGCTTCTATTCGAAGCAATATCCGTCAGTATTTTATCGTTTTGGCGTGATGCAACCCGACGGATCCACCGGAAATTTGCACACCCCGGTGTTTAATTTGAACGAACAGGCGCTCGAAACCGCCTCCGGCGTGTTGGCACAACTGGCTGTTGGCCTGCTGGCCGGTGCCCGGCGTTATTAATGCTTATTTAAACCGTGTAAAAATTAGGGTTGATTGCCATTGTCTGTTTTTTTTATAGAAAAAACCCTATATTTTTGCTGATATAACGAAACCAAAAACCAAAGAGAAATGGCATACGTAATTAGTGACGATTGTATCGCATGTGGAACATGCGTCGATGAATGTCCGGTAGAAGCAATATCAGAAGGTGATATCTATAAAATCGATCCCGATGTATGTACCGACTGTGGTACTTGCGCAGATGTTTGTCCTACAGAGGCAATTCACCCGGCATAAGTAATAAAACAAAAAAACCTGCTTCGGCAGGTTTTTTTGTTTTTAATGGGTTTGGTTTCGCTCAATGGCATCTTCAATAATCAGGGCAAAAACCTCCTTGAGATCCAATCCCGCAGCCTTTATCTGCTGGGGGATAAAACTGGTGGCCGTCATGCCCGGTGTGGTGTTGACTTCCAAAAGGTAGATTTTGTTCTCTCCAATCATAAAATCCATGCGGGCAATCCCTTTCATTCCCAAAATATCGTAAATGGCCGAAGCTATTTTTTGTATGTTGTCGCGTATGTTGTCCGATACAGGAGCCGGGGTGATCTCTTCGGCCATCGAAGGCGTGTATTTCGCCTCATAGTCGAAGAACTCATTTTTGGTCACCACCTCCGTTAAGGGGAAAATGGTGGTTTGGTGGCGTGTTTTGAATAATCCACAGGTGACTTCTCTTCCCGCAATGAATTTTTCAATAATCACCTCGTCGCTTTCCACCAACGCTTTTTCAATGGCTGGGATGATGCCGGCTTCCTCTTTTACTTTGGAGATGCCAAAGCTCGACCCGCCTGCATTGGGCTTCACAAAACAGGGGAAACCCAGTTTTTCACCAATCTCTTTTGCATCAAACTCGGTTCCTTTTCTGATCAGCAACGAGTCGGCCACAGCTACGCCAAATCCCTTGAGGTAGGTGTTACAGGTGAATTTGTTGAACGTCAGAGCCGATGGCAATAGGCTGCATGTGGTGTGCGGCAGACCGATCATCTCGAAATAGCCCTGCAGTTGTCCGTTTTCTCCCGGCGCACCATGAATGGTGATGTAGGCGCAATCAATCTTCACTGTCTCCCCGTTGATGACCGCCGAAAAATCGTTGCGGTTGATCGGGTAATGCCGCTCTTCCACCACCATACTCCACTCTTCCCGTGTTATCAGCACCGGAAAGAGGTTGTAATGTTGGGTGTCGATAAAGCTCAGGAGTCCTTTCAGGCTTTTTTCCGACACCACCGATTCGGAAGAGTATCCGCCAAAGACGATGGCAATATTTTTCTTCATAATCCGAACTGTTTAAGTCAATATTTTGTTGTGTTTTTAATCTTCAATCTCCCTGGCGGCAATGTAGGTTCGCCATTTTTGGATGCATTGCACCATATCCTCGGGCAATGGACAACTGAACGACATGTATTCGCCTGTTTGCGGATGCACAAACCCCAAGGTTTGGGCGTGCAAGGCCTGGCGGGGCAGTATGTCGAAACAGTTCTGCACAAATTGTTTGTATTTGGAAAATGTCGTGCCTTTTAGTATCAAGTTGCCGCCATAGCGTTCGTCGTTGAATAGGGGATGACCCAGATGCTTGAAGTGAGCTCTGATTTGGTGGGTGCGGCCTGTTTCTAGGCGGCATTCGACCATGGTGACATAACCCAGGCGCTCCAAAACTTGGTAATGGGTAACGGCATGTTTGCCATATTCGCCATTGGGGAATACATCCATCTGTTTGCGATCCCGCAGGCTACGGCCAATATGACCAGTGATGGTGCCTGATTTTTCGTTGAGCTGTCCCCACACCAACGCGATATAGGAGCGGGTGGTTGTTTTATCGAAAAACTGGCGGGCCAGAAACACTTTGGCATGTTCTGTCTTGGCAATTACCAATAGTCCAGAGGTGTCCTTGTCTATTCGGTGAACCAAGCCGGGGCGTGGATCGCCGGTCTTGAACAGTGGTGAGTCTTTCAGGTGGAATGCCAAAGCATTGACCAGCGTTCCCGAGTAATTGCCGTGTCCGGGATGCACCACCAGGCCGGCCTGCTTGTTCACCACCATCAGCACATCGTCTTCGTAAACAATATCCAACGGGATCTCCTGAGGGATGATCTCTATTTCGCGGGGCGGATAGGTCATCACAATCGTGACCACATCGCCGGGCTTCACCCGGTAGTTGGCCTTCACCGGTTGGTTGTTGACCAGTATGTTGCCCGCATCGGCGGCTTCCTGGACTTTTGTTCGTGAGGCATTTTCCAGCCGGTTGACCAGAAATTTGTCTATGCGCAACAAACCTTGTTTGGGGTCGGCTGTAAAACGGTAATGTTCAAAGAGTTCGTCACTCTCGTTGTTCTCTTCCATCTCCTCGAACTCATTCTGAACCGATTCTATCATTTGAAGTGTTTCTGGTATTTTATTATTCTGTTTCCAAATTATCCCCAGTCGTCTGTAACAACGAATCAGGAAGACCCGACAATATCAATTCCATGTTGGTGGATAGCCAAACATTCAAGGATGAGCCTTGCCTAATAAGGGCACCATCGGCAGGAGCTGGTGTTTGTTTGTAGATGATGGCCATCACCGAATCGGATGGCGTCAGGATTGTTTCGTCGCAAATAATGGCGCCAATGGTTAGGTTGGTGCCCGAGTTGAGGTATTGCCGTGCCTCATCCAATGTGAGGCCTATCAGGTCGGGAACGGAGGTTTGTTCGCTGCTGAGTCCTTGACCAACAATCAAGTCTATTTCCGACCCTTTGGGCAGACTGGCACCGGCTGCTATGTCCCGGCCATTGAACTTCTGACCCATAACCAGGTTGGTGTATTCCGAGGGGATATAGATGATGCGGCCAGCTTTCAATCCAAAGGATTCCAGCATCACCTGGGCATTGCGCAGCGAATAGTCAACCAGGGCGGGCATACGCACCTGCTCGGCCGAAAAGGCGTTGATGGTGATGAACAACATTCGATCCTTCTTTACTTTCGACCCTTCAGCAGGAATTTGCTCCACAACAACGCCCGGAGTCAGGTCGGGATTGTGGATGGAGTCGATGATGGTGTAGCGCAGGTGGCTTTTGTCCAGTAGGGCTGATACTTGTTGTTCGTTGAGTCCTTTAATGGGGGGGACGGTAATGCTTTTCCCATGCCTGGTGTAAAGGTTAAATCCTAGGAATGCGAGGATCAACCCAATGATCACCACTCCGAAGGAGATGGATAGGTGAAGGAAAAATTGCTTGGATTTGAAAAACTGAATCAGTGACATAATTTGATCTTTGGTCAAAAATAACACAAAATCATTAATCATACAGTAGATATAACAAAAAACCCCGGCTTGACCAGGGTTTTTTTATGGTATCTTTTCAGATTATGCTTTGTGTTTGGCTTCGTCAGAAACAGTTAATTTCTTTCTTCCCTTAGCACGACGGGCAGCCAATACTCTACGGCCATTGGCGGTAGCCATTCTCTCGCGAAACCCGTGTTTGTTTTTCCTTTTACGGTTTGATGGTTGAAATGTCCTTTTCATTGCAATGTGTTTTTATCTTACGATTTTGTTCCTTACTTTCATTTTACGGACTGCAAAAATACATGATTTTTCTTTGCATCCAAAACTTAACACTCAATTTTTCAACTATTTTTTGTAAAACCAGATGGTTTTACCAATTGTTGCTTTTGTTTGATGGCTTTGCCAAATAACGTGGGCCATTCATACAATCAGGTGGATCAATTTTTTCGTTTCAAAAAACGGCTCTTGAAAATAGTCCGTCAATTCCGAAACCATGACCCTTTTGCCGAATGGTTTGACCTCGCTGTCGAAATCGCCTCCTTTAAGGTAAAGTATGCCGTTGGGGATGGCGTTGCTTTGCTTTTTACTGACTGCATGAGCCGTGAGTTTTACAAAGTCGGGAAAGGCAGTGACAGCACGGCTCACGATGAAATCGAATTTTTCGGTCATTGTTTCGGCTCGTTTCTGGTAGGCTTTCACATTTTTCAATCCCAAGGATTGGGCTACACCTTCCACCACCATTATTTTTTTTGCGATGGAATCGATCAGTGTGAAATTGGACTCAGGAAACATGATGGCCAATGGGATGCCAGGGAATCCACCCCCTGTGCCCACATCCAAAATATTGGAGCCTTTTTGGAAATTTGTGAATTTGGCTATGGCCAGCGAGTGTAGTATGTGGTGCACTTCCAACGCGTCAATATCTTTGCGGGACACCACATTGATTTTTTCGTTCCATTCGCGGTAGAGTGGCTTCAATTGTTCGAATTGGTGGTATTGTTCATCGGTTAGATGAGGGAAGTAATGCTTAATGAGATCCATTTTCTATTTAAAAATGTATGAGTGTTCGATTGATGTTGATCGATTAATAGGTTCTGACTTCGGAGTTTTTCAATGTGTTGAAAAGCAGTTCTCTAGCCCTGAATAGTTGTGCTTTGACCGTTCCGATGGGCAAGTCGAGTTCCAACGAGATCTCTTCGTAGCTAAGTTCTTGGAAATAGCGCTTCTCAATCAATATCCGGTAGCGTGGCTTTAATTTTGTTACAACGGTGCGCATTAAGGTGACAATCTGATCCCTGATGAGGTTTTCTTCCGGATCGAGATTGGTGTCTTTGATCGGGATCGTTGGTTCTATTTCGTTTTCATCGTTCATCCCGCCGTCGAGCGAGATGATAA